>JBDTRQ010000437.1:0-3477 GCA_039931535.1 Ignavibacteriota bacterium | reverse complement strand
GTTTACCACAAGAGTTAGTAAAATTTGTATTTATTGCTGATACGCCAGAGGAATTCTCAGACACGGTTTTAAAAATTATCAGTAACAGTAAAATAAGAAGTGAATTAATGAATGAGGGTAAAAAGATTATAAGGGAAATGCTAAGCTGGAATAATATAGTTAGTGATTTTGAAGTATTTTTACATACTAAACGAAAACAGAAAAATTCTTAAATAAGTTTATGTCCAAATCAACCGAAAAAATACTTCTTCTGCTTATTGATTTCTTTATGATCAATGCGGCGTGGTTTGTTTACAGCTATATTCGCTTGCAAACCGGTTGGTTTAATTTATTAGTTGCCCCTGAGTTTTTTGTCCCGATGTTTGTTACTTATTTCTATTGGCTTATCATTTTTATTTTTGTGGGAATGTACCGCACCTGGTTTGCCTCTTCCCGTTTTGATGAAATCTCATCATTATTTAAAGCTACTTTTTTTGGAATCTTTCTTCTTTTCTTTTTAATCTTTCTTGATGATTATCTGCACAATGTTTCTAACGCAACACGAATTTTAATTTTTATTTATTGGGGTTTGTTTTTGTTTTTTGTCGGTTCAGGCAGAATTTTTATTCGAAGTGTACAGCGTAATCTTTTAATAAAAGGTATCGGCAGAAGATGCGGCTTGGTAGTTGGATACAATCCAAAGGGAAAAGAGGTTCTTGATTCAATTAAAAATGCTCCTGCACTTGGTATTGATATCCAAGCTTTTGTTGCAGTAAGAAATGAAAATATCGGACGCGAATACGATGGAATTAATGTTGAAGGCACGACAGATCAGTTAGTTGAAATAATCGAAAAATACAACGCTAAAGAAATTATTATTGCACTTGAAAAAGAAGATCACGATGTACTTGTTGATGTTATATCAAAAACAGAAGGAAAGAATCTTAGTCTAAAAATCGTTCCTGATTTGTATGAAATATTAAGCGGGCAGGCACGCACCAGTCAGATTTATGGAATTCCGCTTATTGATATTATGCCGGAGCTTATGCCGGAGTGGGAAAAAAAAATAAAACGCATAATGGATATTTTTGTTTCGTTATTGCTTTTGATTTTTAGTTCTCCAATTTTAATATTAACTGCTATTGGAATTAAGATTGATAGTAAAGGTCCCGTTTTATTTAAACAGGAACGATTAGGGCAAAATGGAAAACCGTTTAATGTTTTAAAATTTCGTTCGATGATTGTTGATGCAGAAAAATATTCCGGACCAGTGTGGTCTCAAAAAGATGATCCTCGTGTTACAAGAATGGGTAAGTTTGTAAGAAGAGTTCGTATTGATGAGATACCACAAATGTATAATGTATTAAAAGGCGAAATGAGTTTAGTTGGTCCAAGACCTGAGCGTGAATTTTTTGTTGAAAAACTTTCGAAAGAAATTCCTTATTACAAAAGAAGATTAAAAGTTCGTCCTGGTGTTACCGGCTGGGCACAAATAAAACACAAGTATGATGAAACTATTGAAGATGTAAAAATTAAATTGCGTTACGATTTATTTTATATAGAAAATATGTCAATCAGAATGGATTTTAAAATTTTACTAAGAACAGTTTATGTAGTAATTTTTGGTAAAGGACATTATAACTAATTGCATAGGGCAGAGGGCATAGAGCGTAGGTTATAGTGTTAATTGCTAAGTAAAATATGAGTGAAGACTCGGACTTAAAATATAGAGAGCTATCTTTTGAAATTTTAGAGAGAAGATATTCTTAATTTTTTTTAGTTAACTTAATAAATAATGCAAAATGATAACTAACTTAAAAAAACATAATAAATTATTTAATCACCTATGCGCCCTGCGCTTTGCCCCTTGCAAACATTATGAGTTATAAATCATTAGTAATCGTCCCAACTTATAATGAGCTGGAAAATATTCCCCGAATTATTCCTGAAGTCCTATCACAGGATGAAAGCATCCATATATTAATTGTTGATGATGGCTCGCCGGATGGAACGGGAAAATTTGTTGAAGATGAAATGAAGAATAATGATCGAGTCCATATCCTAAAAAGAGAAAAGAAAATGGGTTTAGGCACTGCATACATTGCCGGTTTTAAATATGCGCTGCAAAATAATTACGATTACATTTTTGAAATGGATGCAGATTTTTCACACGATCCGAATGAACTGAAAAACTTTTTAATTGCTATACAAGACAATGATCTTGTACTTGGCAGCAGATATATTAATGGTGTACGTGTTCTTAACTGGTCAATGTCACGTTTGTTATTAAGTTTTTTTGCGAGTGTTTACACACGAATTATTACCGGACTTCCGGTGCGTGATGCAACTGGCGGATTCAAATGTTTCCGCATAAAAATTTTGGAGGCAATTGATTTAAATCGCGTAAAATCAAACGGATATTCTTTCCAGATTGAAATGACATTCAAAGCTTACGCAAAAGGATTTAAGATAAAAGAAATTCCAATTGTATTTATTGATCGCGTAAAAGGTAAATCCAAAATGTCTAAAAAAATTGTTCGCGAGGCAGTTGTGATGGTTTGGAAACTCAGGCTTCAAAAAATGTTTGGCAAATTGTAAGGATCAATTATTTGGATCTTTCGATAATCATAGTAAACTACAACGTAAAAGAATTCCTCCAGAATTTAATTCATTCGATTGAAAAAGCTTCAATTAATCTTACCAAAGAAATAATAATTATTGATAATGCTTCTGATGACGGCAGTGTTGATTTTATTAGAGAAAAATTTCCACAAATAAAGCTAATTACCAATCAACAAAATTTAGGATTTGGAAAAGCAAATAATATTGGATTAAAAATAGCGAGTGGTAAATACATTCTTTTAATCAATCCTGATACACTTGTTGCTGAAGATACTTTTGAAAAAATGATAAAGTTTTTTGAAAGTAATTCCGAAGCTGGATTAGCCGGATGTAAAATATTAAATCCTGATGGAACACTTCAATTAGCTTGCAGAAGAAGTTTTCCCGGACCATGGACATCGTTTACAAAAGTAACAGGATTGAGTTCTCTTTTTCCCAACAATAAAATATTTGCACGTTACAATCTTACCTATCTCGATGAAAATAAAACGTACGAAGTGGACGCAATCTCCGGTTCATTTATGATGATGAGAAAAGAAGTTTATGAAAAAGTCGGCGGATTTGATGAACAATTTTTCATGTACGGCGAAGATTTAGATTTATGTTATCGAATTCAAAAATCTGGATTTAAAGTTTACTACGTTCACTCAACACAAATAATTCATTACAAAGGTGAAAGTACAAAGCGCAGCAGTTTTGATGAAACAAAAGTTTTTTACAGTGCAATGCATTTGTTTGTAAAAAAACATTTATCAAGTTCGCTGCTTGTTGAACTTATCTTAAGAAGTGCAATTGCTGTTAGAAGTGTTTTTGCTTTTCTTGGTGTAAGAAAACTTTTAATACTTTCTGTTATTCTGGATTTTATTTTGTTTGATG
>JBDTRQ010000436.1:0-5152 GCA_039931535.1 Ignavibacteriota bacterium | reverse complement strand
AGGCAGAACTGCTGTTTCTGAAGCAGAAGAAGTTTTGCAAAAAGAACCTTCTGCCATTGCTAAGTTTAGAAGATACATCACAAAGACAACTCCTGTTGAAACTGAAAACGAATTATTATTAGACCATGATTATGATGGGATCCGTGAACTTGACAGTAAAATTCCACCATGGTTTTTGTGGTTGTTTTATCTATCGATTGCTTTTGCAATTTTTTATATGCTTGATTATCATATATTTAAATCAAGTCCTTTGCAGGAAGATGAGTATAAAATGGAAGTGAAACAAGCTGAAGTTGAACGAACTGCTTTAATGAAATCCGGCGCGTTACTAAATGAAGAAACAGTGACTCTTCTTAATGATCCATCATCTATTGATGCGGGTAAACAAATTTTTACTACCAATTGTGTTGCTTGCCATGCTGCAGATGGCGGCGGATTAGTCGGTCCAAACCTTACTGATGATAATTGGATACATGGCGGCGGAATTAAAAATGTATTTAAAACTATTAAATATGGTGTACCAGCAAAAGGTATGATTGCATGGGAAAGTCAGTTAAATCCTAAGCAGATACAAGAAGTTGCAAGTTTTGTTATTTCTTTACACGGAACTAAACCTGCAAATCCTAAAGCACCTGAAGGACTAGTTTGGAATGAATCAGATTCTACAAAGGCTGTATCCAAATGATGCTGGCGAAATATTATTATTGAGAGTATAATGGAAACGAATGAAAAAATAGTTAGTGAAGAAAAACAAGAATACAGAAATCAACTTGCAACTGTAACTGATGATGGAAAAAGAAAATGGGTTTATCCGAAAAAACCTTCCGGTAAATTTTATAACGCAAGAACTGTGGTTAGTTTAATTCTTCTTGCGTTTTTGATTCTCATTCCTTTCATAAAAGTAAATGGTCATCAATTTCTTTTATTTGATTTTTTAAATAGAAATTTTATTCTATTCGGCATTCCTTTCGGTCCGCACGATTTTCATCTTTTTGTTCTTGCAATGATTTCAATAATCGTTTTTATAATTTTATTTACTGTTGTGTTTGGCAGAATATTCTGCGGATGGGCTTGTCCGCAAACAGTTTTTTTGGAAATGGTTTTTCGCAAGATTGAATACTTGATTGAAGGTGACGCAAGAGATCAGCGCAAACTTGATGCTGAAAGTTGGAATGGCAAAAAGCTTTTTAAAAAAGGTCTAAAAAATATAATCTTTTTTGTTATTGCGTTTTTTATTGCGCACATTTTTTTATCGTACATAATTAGTGTAGATAAAGTAATCTCTATTATTACACAACCGCCAAGTGCAAACTTAAGCGGATTTATAGCAATCATTGCTTTTTCATTAATATTTTATTGGGTGTTTGCTTTTTTCCGCGAACAAGCTTGTACAATTGTTTGTCCATACGGAAGATTGCAAGGTGTTCTGCTTGATCAGGATTCAATTGTAATTGCATACGATCATAAACGCGGTGAACCAAGAGGCAAACTTAAAAGAGACGAAGTAAATTCTGATAAAGGTGATTGCATCGATTGCAATTTGTGTGTTGATGTCTGCCCTACAGGAATTGATATAAGAAACGGAATACAGTTAGAATGTGTTAACTGTACTGCCTGCATTGATGCTTGTGATGAAGTAATGGAAAAGATTAATCGTCCTAAAAAATTAATTAGGTACGATTCGCTTAGTGGAATTGAAAATAAAACTAAGTTTAAAATAACAACGAGAATGATGCTATACTCCTTAATTCTTGTAGTGTTAATTGGAGTTCTTGGTTACCTGCTTTCTATCAGAACAGATTACGCTGTTAATATTTTTAGAACCCCCGGTATGTTGTTTCAGGAACAACCTAACGGAAAAGTTAGCAATGTGTATGATTTAAATATTGTAAACAAAACTTTTAACGAAACTCCTGTGCAGATAAAATTAGAACAACCTGCTGATGGAGAATTAAAATTAGTTGGTAAAGATATTGTACTTAAATCACAGCAAATTGTTGAAACAAAATTTCTTGTTTTTATGGATAAATCAACTCTTAATAAAATGAACACTCCGATTGAGATTAGTGTTTACGATGGAAATAAATTGATTAAAAAAGTTAAGACTTCATTTTTAGGACCGGTGGGAAAAAATGAGCAAAAGTAAATTCAATTGGGGAACAGGAATTTTAATTACAATAATTATTTTTATGGTAATTACTATCGGCGCAGTTATTTTTTTAATGAATCAAAAAGTTGATTTGGTTGCAAGCGATTATTATGACAAAGGTATTCATCATCAAGAGCAGATTGATAGGATGAACAGAACCAATAAAATGGGTAATGAAGTTAGTATTACTCCGGAAAATGGTTTTATAAGATTAGTTCTTCCAAAATATTTTGCACAAAAAAAATTAAGCGGTACAATACAATTTTATCGTCCATCTGATTCTAAAAAAGATTTTGCAGTTGCCGTTGCGATAGATACGAGCGCACAGCAATTAATATCAACACAAAATATGGAAAAAGGTTACTGGAAAGTTAAACTTAACTGGTCACAAGAATCAGTTGAGTATTATAAAGAAAGTTCTTTTGTAATTAATTAAATCATTGGTATATGAGATTTCAGTTGAACGGTAAAAAATAATTATCATTTCGACCAAAGGGAGAAATCTGTTTCAATAAAATCAAAAGATTTCTCAGTCGATGACTCCTTCGAAATGACTTGTCTCTTTTATCATTAAAGTATTAATTGAATTATATGTCACCAGAAATTTTAACAGCGTTTTTTGTTGGATTATTCGGAAGCTTCCACTGTATTGGAATGTGTGGACCAATAGCTATCGCACTTCCAATTCCTAATTCGAATAATCTTTCTTTTGTTACCGGCAGATTGCTTTACAACCTTGGCAGAGTTGCAACTTATTCATTTCTCGGTGCAGTATTTGGATTGCTCGGCTCACGTCTTGTTATTTCAGGATTCCAACAAAGTATTTCCATTGTGTTGGGGGTTGCAATTGTAATTGCAGTTTTAATTCCGCCAAAGTATAAAGCAAAAGTCACACAGCATAAATTTTTACAAAAAATTACCTCGCCATTAAAATCCGGCATCAGTGATTTATTTAAACGAGGAACTTTTTCTGCGATGTTTTTGATTGGAATACTAAATGGTTTTCTTCCGTGCGGATTAGTTTATGTTGCATTAGCAGGTGCAATTGCCAGCGGCGATGCAATTTCAGGTTCCGCTGTTATGATTTTATTTGGATTGGGAACTGTTCCAACAATGTTTGCTGCAACAATTTTTGGAAAATTTATTAATCTTAACATCCGAAGAAAAATTACAAAACTTGTTCCCGTTTTTGCTTTAGTACTCGGCTTACTTTTTATTTTACGCGGAATGGGATTAGGAATTCCGTACCTCTCACCAAAAATATCTACACAAGTTGTTGATGAATCAAATTTAGATTGCCACTGAGGCGCATAGAGCAGAGTGCTTAGCGCAAAGAGTCAAATCCATTTCACTGAGAGTCGCACAGTTAAGATGTGAGAAAATGCGATCGTAATCGAAAAATACCATAAGAATTTGCGATTATAATCGAAAAATCTTATGTTTTGATCGACAATATGAGGTTTTATCTATGATCAATCGAGAAATACAATCTTCAATCGAAAGTAAATTATTTAAGGGCAAGCTTATAATAATTTATGGTGCGCGTCAGGTTGGAAAAACTACGCTGATCAAAAAAATTGGAGAAAAGTTTGATGATAAAACAGTATATCTTAATTGCGACGAGCCTGATATTAGAGAAACACTTACCGATGCAACATCAACCAAACTAAAAAATTTAATAGGACGGCATACACTTATTTTAATTGATGAAGCGCAGCGTGTAAAAAATATTGGGATTACACTAAAACTTTTTGCCGATCAAATAAAAGATGTTCAGGTTATTGCTACAGGCTCATCAGCTTTTGAACTTTCTAATAGTATAAATGAACCGTTAACCGGAAGAAAATATGAATATCATTTATATCCAATTTCGATGAGAGAGTTGAGTAAAAGTGGTGGATGGCTTGAGGCGAACAGATTACTTGAGGAAAGAATTATTTATGGAATGTATCCTGAGATAATTATTAATCAAACCGAAAAGAAAACTCTGCTTAAAGAAATTACAAGAAGTTATTTGTTTAAAGATATTTTAAGTTATGAAGGAATTCGGAAACCGGAAATTTTAGAAAAACTATTGATTGTCCTTGCTGCACAAATAGGGAGTGAAGTTTCTTACAACGAATTATCAAATACCGTTGGTATTGATAAAGACACAATTACAAAATACATCGATATTTTGGAAAAAGCTTTTATAGTTTTTCGCTTGAATCCTTTCAGTAAAAATCTTAGAACAGAAATAACCAAGATGCGCAAAGTTTATTTTTATGATACCGGGGTTCGAAACGCATTGATTTCAAACTTCAATAATCTGGAAACAAGAAACGATAAAGGAGCTTTGTGGGAAAATTTTTTAATTTCAGAAAAACTAAAAATGAATTCAGCTTTGAATAAAGATGCCAAAACATATTTCTGGAGAACTTCTCAGCAGCAAGAAATAGATTATGTTGAAGATATAGAAGGCAGTTTATATGCTTATGAGTTTACGTTTAGTGAAAAAAAGAAAAAGCAAATTTCAAAAACTTTTCTTAATGCATACAAAACAAAATCTGATGAAATTATAAATAAAGAAAATTATTTAAGCTTTTTGGGAATCGAATAATCTAATGCGCAAGTGGAAAAAAATATTAATCGGATTATCTGCAGCATTTGTAATAACATTTGTTATTGCCGGCGCGATATTTTACAATATGCTTTCATCATCACTGCCGCAATACTCAGGAACAATTTCTTCCTCAAAAATCAATTCTAATATTGAAGTTTACCGCGATAGTTTTGCCGTTCCTTACATCATAGCGCAATCTGATGAAGACGCGGCTTTTGCACTTGGCTACTTGCACGCACAGGAAAGATTATTTACAATGGATATGATTCGAAGGGCCGGTGAAGGAAGATTAGCAGAAATTCTTGGCGAGAAAGCAATTCCGTTTGATGAAATGTTTCGTACAGTTGGAATAGAAAGAAACATTGCAAAAAATCTTAGCAAGTATGATCCGACTGTTATGA
>JBDTRQ010000435.1:0-2349 GCA_039931535.1 Ignavibacteriota bacterium | reverse complement strand
TTTCTATGATTGCAAATAATTTTAGTGTCCCTGTAAAACTTGCCGACAACTTACAAGATCTTGTCTGCTTAAGATTAACAAATTTTAGGAGAAAATAGCTTTGGAAAATAGTGCTCAACCTACAATAAATGAATTAATAAAAAGACGACACGAAGAACTTGATGAGTTAAGTAAAAAAGGATTTGAAACTTTTGCTTATTCTTTTGAGGTTGATTCAGATTCAAAAAAAATTAAAGATACGTTTGTAACAGAAACTGAAATGAATGTTAGAGTTGCCGGAAGAATTATGGCAATCAGAAGAATGGGTAAAGCATCATTTGCACACATTCAAGATCATATCGGAAGAATACAAATTTATCTTAAAAAAGATGAAATTGGTGAATCGTATGACGCATTTAAGCTTATGGATATTGGTGATATAATCGGAGTAGAAGGTTTTGTATTCATCACAAAGACTGGTGAAATTTCTGTTCACACACGTGAACTGAAATTGTTAGCAAAATCATTACAGCCTCTTCCAATCACAAAAGAAATTATTAATGAACAGGGTGAAAAAGTTATCTTCGATCAATTTGCTGATAAAGAATTGCGCTACAGAAGAAGATATGTTGATTTGATTGTTAATCCTGACATCAAAGACGTTTTTATCAAACGAAGCAAAATAATTTCTGCAATTAGAAATTTTCTTGATACAAGTGGTTACCTTGAAGTTGAGACACCTATTTTACAGCCTCTTTACGGCGGCGCTGCTGCACGTCCTTTCGTTACTCATCATAATGCGTTAGATACTGAATTGTATTTAAGAATTGCTGATGAACTTTATCTAAAAAGATTAATCGTTGGCGGGTTTAACGGTGTTTATGAAATCTCAAAAGATTTTAGAAACGAAGGAATGGATCGTTCGCATAATCCTGAATTTACTATGATGGAACTTTATGTTCCTTACAAAGATTACAATTGGATGATGGAATATGTTGAAAAGATGATTGAGTACGTTTGCAATACGGTTTTTAATACTTTATTATTTAATGTTGATGGAGCTGAAATAAATTTTAAAGCTCCGTGGAATCGAGTTTCGATGATTGAAGCGATTCAAGAAAAAACTGGATTAAATGTTTTAAATTGCAGCATTGATGAATTTAAAACCACATCAAAAAAAGTCGGTATTGATGTCAGCGTAGTTCATCCACGCGCAAAATATATTGATGAGTTATTCAGCGCAACTGTGGAACCCGAATTGATACAACCAACTTTTATAATTGATTATCCATTGGAGTTATCTCCACTCGCAAAAAAACATCGTACCAAAGAAGCAGTTGTTGAACGCTTTGAAGGTTATGTGTTTGGCAGAGAAATCTGTAACGCATTTTCAGAATTGAATGATCCAATAGATCAAAGAAATAGGTTTGAGGGTCAGGCAAAGATGAGAGAAGAAGGAGATGATGAAGCTCATCAAATAGATGAAGATTTTATTCGTGCTTTAGAATTTGGAATGCCGCCAACTGCTGGCTTGGGCGTTGGTATCGATAGATTGGTAATGCTATTTACAAATCAACCATCTATTCGTGATGTTATATTTTTTCCACAGATGAAACCGGAAGTTAAAAGTTAGTTTTGGAATTTATTATTGACTTATTTTAGAACGATTCATTTTTTAATTAAGCATCTAATATTTTAAGTTATTGGAGTAAGCGAATGTCATTTAAATCTGTAAAATTTCCTTATCTATTGTTTACCGCTGTAATTGGAATTGTACTTGGAGTTTTTTTAGAAAAAGCTTTTTCGGGTGATAATCTAAGAGACAGCATAAGAAAATTTAACGACGTTCTCACGTTTACTGAAAAATATTATGTTGAAGAAGTTGATACTCAGAATTTAGTTGAATCAGCTATAACTGGAATGTTAAATGACCTTGACCCACACTCTGTTTATATCCCGGCAAAGCAAATGACCGAAGTTGAGGAATCGTTCCGAGGTGATTTTGAAGGCATCGGAGTTGAGTTTCAAATTGTAAACGATACTTTAACAGTTGTATCTGCAATATCCGGTGGACCGAGCGAAGCTCTGGGAATTTTATCAGGGGATAGAATAGTTAAAATTGATGATGAGTTGGTTATTGGGATTACAAATGATGATGTTCGTAAAAAGCTTAGAGGCAAAGCAGGTTCAGAAGTTAAAGTTTCTATAAGTAGAGTTGGGGTTTCAAAACTAATCGATTATACAATCGTTCGTGATAAAATTCCTTTGTATTCTGTTGATACTCATCTTATGATGGATAATTATACTGGATATGTCAGTGTTTCAAGATTTTCAGAAACAACTTATGATGAATTAGTTGAGGCATTAAAT
>JBDTRQ010000434.1:0-4423 GCA_039931535.1 Ignavibacteriota bacterium | reverse complement strand
CATAAGGCTTTGAATCATACTCAAATGGATGTCTATCAATATTGTTCGGTGCACCCAGAATCGTATAAACCATTCCCCTGTCTGATCGCCAGCCTTCAGTATAGTTTGAAAAATTTTCATTCGCATAAGCAATCCTGCGGAAGTACTCATCAAAAATTTCATTTTCATCATTGTTTGGCGATGGATCTTTTTTCTTCCAGAACTCTAAAAATCTTTTTGTTTTTTCGGATGTTGTTTCTGCATCTTTCATATTATCAAGTTCTTCGGGAGTTGCGATATAAACTGTCTGTGAAATTGCTTTATCAATATCTGTAATAAGAACAGGCAACCCTTTCCAATGCGAATAAAATCCTTTAGTAACAGTCTCGATAACTTTCGAATTTTCATCAAGCAAGGAAACATTTAGTGTATAAACTCCAAGATCAAAGGGAAATTCTGAAAGAGTATAAAAAACTTTATTTGTTCCGGGTTTTAAATCTCTATCATCAACTTCTTTATGAATAATATTTTTCTCTGTATTTAAAACAGCATACTCAAATGTTTTTTTAGTATCAACAGAATCCTTTAAATAAACTTCGTAGTAAAACTGAACTTTACTTTTTGCATTTGGAATATTACGGCTGATGTTAGGAATAATTTCGTTTTTACCCTGCGAGTTATCTGATTTTGAAATGATCAGTATATCGCTCATTGAAATATTCTTATCATAATTTTTAACTGTAAAAATATTTTCACCAATTGCTTCTTGTTTTGAATCTTTATCAAGCAGCATAGTTCTTATTGAATAAGTTCCCGGAGTCAAATCAAAAGTTCTTTTACTTAATTTATAATTTTCTTTCGTGGTAGTCATTCCAAAATCAATTGCATTAATTGTTTCGGTCCAGGTTTTTTCAACGATTAGTTTTTTCTTTGTGCTGTCAAATACTGATGCTGTAATAGAATATTTTGCGGTAAAACCCTGAGTTGATTTTACAAAACGAACATTTTTATACGGCACTTGAATATAAATATCAACCGAAGAAAGCCCGGGTTTATCGGATTGCACATTAACTAAGTCCTGAAAATAAACGGCATCGCTTATTTTTTTCTTTACTTCGTTGTTAGTGTTTTCCTGCGCAAAAATATTTAATGCAAAGGGTAAACAAATAAAAATTAATAAAAATGTTTTCATTTTATTTTCCTTTCTTTTAACAAAACATTACCAAACAAATCATACTCATCGTGATCGAATATCTCAACATCATAAAAATTGCCGATTTTTACTTTATTATTTTTTTTATCGATTAAGATTTCGCCATCAACTTCGGGCGCGTCTCTGTATGATCTTCCCACAAAAAATTCACCTTCAACACTTTCAATTAATACTTTAAGATTTTTTCCAACAAATGATTCGTTTTTTTCAAGTGATATTTCTTTTTGAATTTCCATCAAAACATTTTTTCTGCGTTCTTTTTCTTCTTCAGAAACAGGATCACCAAGAATAAAACTTGATGTATTATCTTCAACACTAAAGGTAAAAGTTCCAACTCTATCAAATTTTATTTCTTTAATAAAATCACAAAGCTCATCAAAATCTTTTTCAGATTCGTTTGGGTAACCAACAATAAATGTAGTTCTAATAGTAATATCGGGAATCTCGCTGCGAAGTTTGTTAAGTAATTTTCTTGTGCGCTCCGCAGTAACTCCTCTTCGCATTGATCTTAGAACATCATCTGAAATATGCTGCAAAGGAATATCAACATACTTACAAATTTTTGGATTTGTTTTTATCTCTTCAATTAATTCATCAGGGAATTTTGATGGATACGCATACATTATTCTTATCCATTCAATCTTTTTTATTTTGCTTAATTCTTGCAGAAGTTCTGCAATATTATTTTTCCCGTAAATATCTTTTCCGTAATCAGTAGTGTCCTGTGCAATTAAAATCAATTCTTTTGTATTGTTTGCGGCAAGAAATTCAGCCTCTTTAATCAACTCATCCATCGGTTTTGATTTATGCAATCCGCGCATAAGTGGAATAGCACAAAACGAACAAGGATGATCGCAGCCTTCAGAAATTTTTAAATATGCTGTGTGCGAAGGAGTTGTTAATAAACGTTCGCCAAGTAATTCTTTTTTTAGATTGCCGCCAAGCTCTTTAATTATCCCCTCGTAATTCTCTGTTCCAAAGTAAACATCAACTTCGGGAATATCTTTTATTAGATCGTCTTTATATCGTTCAGTTAAACATCCCGCAACAATAACTTTTTTTATTTTGCCGTTGTTCTTCATCGCAACTGCTTCAAGAATTGTATTTACAGATTCTTCTTTTGCAGCTTCGATAAATCCGCAAGTATTAATAATTACAGTTTCGGCTTCGTTTGGATCATCTGTCAGATCAATTTTATTAAGCTGAATCTGTTTCATCAATCTTTCAGAATCAACTGTGTTTTTTGAACAGCCGAGAGTTATTACAGATACTTTTCCACTCATAAAATCTTTTCCAAATTCATCAAGCTAAATATGTTAAGTACAAATAAATTATTGGTGATGAAAACAACAGTGAATCAAAGCGATCAAAGATCCCGCCGTGTCCGGGAATTAAGTTTGATGAATCTTTTACACCTGCATCGCGTTTTAGTAATGATTCGATAAGATCACCAATTTGTCCAAACGTTCCGATGATAAATCCAATAACAATCGCATCTTTTAGTGATAGAAAATCGAGTACAAGATTCTTTGCTAAAATCATTGCAAGTATTGCAAATACAAATCCAAAAATCGCACCTTCCCAGCTTTTTTTAGGACTAACACGCGGAAACAATTTATGTTTGCCAAGCGCCGTACCTCCAAAAAATGCTGCTGAATCGCAAATCCAAATTGTAGCAAAGATTGAGATAATTAAATATCCGCCGTTATTATATAACTCATTTATGTTAGGATAAAATTCTCGTATCCCAACAAGTGCGCTTCCAAAAACTCCCATATAAAAAACACCAAGCAAAGTTGCGCCAATATTTTGTATTGCCGATCCATTATTTCTGAAAAGTTCAAAAACTAAAAGCACAACAAAAAATGCGATTAAAAAATTATACTGGCTAAAGAAAAATCTGTATTGATTTATCACTAAAAATATTATTGCGATCAAACCAAGATTAATATTTACATTTGCGCCTTTTAGTTTTGCCATCACAGAAAATTCGTAAAAAGAAATTCCCGAAACGATAAGCACAAAGCTTAAAAAATAAACGCCGCCAAAATAAGAGAGCACCACAAGTGCTGGAATTGCAAATACAGAAACTAAAATGCGTACAGCGGTGTTTCCGAGTGCCATTATTCCTCGTAATCCGTATTTGTGTTTTTTATTTCTTCAATAAATTTTTTCGCAGCTGCTACATCTTCACTTTTTACTAAAAGCTTTATAACTGCAAGATCACCTGTTACAGGAAAGTTGCTGTCTTTTTGCGATAATACATTTGCTTCAATATCCGCACTTTCTAAAGCGTCTTTCATCATTTGTATATCGTACTCTTGATCGGAAGTATAAACTACAATCCAATCGTGATCAACTAGTTCATCGACTAATGATGTTCCGCAATCCGGACATTTTTTAATACCTGCAACATATTCGTAAGTACAATTTGGGCAGTATGGCATATCACGCCTCCTTTAATAATTTTTTAGAAGTATAATATTTATTTATAAATATAATCAATCCAACAAAAAGAACCGATAAGGCAAAAAACATCATAACATAAGATGAAAGTTCGTTTGGATTTGTTGTTGGATCTGATTTTATAAGTTCATCATCACCAATAATATAATAAAGTATAACAGCAGAAAAGTTATTTAAAAAATGTAAAAACATTGGTATTAAAAGTGTTTTACTTTTATATGATGCAAAACCAAAATAAGCACCTAAAATAAAAAGCGGAATAAATCCATAAGGATTAAAATGATAAGCGCTAAAAAATAGTGCTGTGATTATAGCTGCAATATATTTTTTGTACTTTAGTTCAAAACTTCGTTGGATAAATCCACGGAATAATGATTCCTCAGACAATGCGGGTACAACTGCAACAACTATTATTACAAGTAAAAGTTCAATAACGTTTGAAGCACTGAGCAGGTTGCCGTAAGTTTTTTCAACCAGCTTATTCATTTCATCAAAAAAACTTTTTATGGAATTGATGAACGAAATATTTTTTGCCCAGATTTCTAAATAATAATTTTGTATGTACAATAAACTTTGCAGCAATGGAGTTAGGATTATAATTCCAACTGTAAAAATACCCATCTCTTTTAAATCAGGTTTACGGATGCGAATAATTTTTCCGACATCTTTGTAAATCCATTTTGAAAAAAGCAAAGCAGGCAGCAGAATAAAAAGTATTTGTCCTGCCATCGTCATCAAACGCAAACTGTTTACAGGAATGGATTC
>JBDTRQ010000433.1:0-4571 GCA_039931535.1 Ignavibacteriota bacterium | reverse complement strand
AAGATCCAACAAGCAAACTAAAGCTAATTGGAATTACTGGAACAAACGGTAAAACAACAACAACATTTATTCTAAAAAATATTTTGCAGAGTGCAGGATTTAAAACCGGATTAGTTGGAACTATTTCAAATTACATTGGTGATGTTAAAGTTGATTCCAAATTAACAACTCCGGAATCAAATGATTTGAACAGTATGTTTTATGATATGATTCAAGCTGGCTGCTCACACGCTATAATGGAAGTTTCATCACATTCATTAATATTAAACAGAGTTTATGGATTGGATTTTTCGGCTGCGATATTTTCAAATATAACTTCAGACCATTTGGATTTTCATCGGTCGTTTGAAGAATATTTAAAAGCAAAAAAGATTTTATTCGATGGATTAAGTTCAAACTCATTTGCAATATTTAATTCTGATGATGCAAACTCTCAAGAAATAGTAAAAGACTGCAGAGGAAAAATTGTTACTTATGGTGTATCGGATAATTCAGATTATCAAATAAAAAATATTAATTACGATTTGAACGGAACTGATTTTATAATAAATCAAAATAAAGTTGATTATAAAATTCACACTACATTAATTGGAACGTTTAACGCTTACAATGCAGCATCAGCATTTGCAGCAGCACACAGCTTAGGAATTGATGCAAACAAAATTACTGAAGGAATAAAATCGGCTCCGCAAGTTCCTGGTAGATTTGAAGTGATGGGAACTGGTAAGAAAAAAGTAATTGTTGATTATTCCCATACAGCGGATAGCTTAGAAAAAGCTTTGCTGGCTGTTAGAGAAATTGTAAAGAATAAAAATCAAATTGTAACTGTGTTTGGATGCGGCGGTGATAGAGATAAAACTAAACGACCAATCATGGGTAAGATTGCAAGCGAGTTGAGCGATAAAGTTATTGTTACATCAGATAATCCAAGGACAGAAAATCCTTTTGAAATAATTGAAGATATAAAATTCAGTATTGATAAAAATAATTATGAAGTTGAAGAGAATAGAGAAGAAGCGATAGTGAAAGCTATTAGAACTTCCAACGATGATGCTGTGATTTTAATTGCCGGTAAAGGTCACGAAAATTATCAAGAGATAAATGGAATTAGAAATCATTTTTCTGATAAAGAAATTGCATTAAAGTATTTAGCTGAATGAAAAAAGTACATTTAAACATAGAAGATATTTTTAATATCCCAACAGCAGTGATTTACAATCCTGATATGTTTAAATCTATTTATCATGTTTCAATCAATTCAAGAAACATTAAAAAGAATTCTTTATTTATTGCAATTAAAGGCGAACGATTTGATGGACATGATTTTATAAATGAAGTTGTGAAAAGATGCGCATCTGCAATCGTTATTAATGAAAAGAAATTTAAAATGATTAATGATCTAGATATTCCTGTTATTACAGTTAAGGATACGACTATTGCCCTTGGCGAAATTGCAAAGTTGTGGCGTGCTAAATTAAAAACTAAAATAATTGGAATTACAGGTAGTGCAGGTAAAACAACAACAAAAGAAATTCTTGCAGCGTTGTTATCAGAAAAATTTAATGTTAATAAAACAGTTGCAAACAATAACAATCATATTGGTGTGCCTTTAACAATTTTAAGTACAAATGAAAAGTATCAAGTATTAGTTGCTGAACTTGGAACAAATCATTTTGGTGAGATTCCTTACACAGCAGCGATTGCGAGTCCGGATTTAGCATTGATAACTAATATCGGCGATTCCCATTTAGAATATTTAAAAAATCGTAAAGGTGTGTTTAAAGAAAAATCAGCATTGTTTAATGAAACGATAAAGCACGGCGGCAAAGTATTTATTAATAATGATGATAAGATTTTAAATGAATTCGGAAAGACTGTTGAAGGTAAAGTTACTTTCGCTTTAAAAGAGAAAGCTGATTACAAAGCCATCATAAAAGGATACGATAAGTTTGCAAAACCACAGATTGAAATTAAAAATAAGAAAAAGAGTTTTGCGGCAACTTTACCATTAAGCGGTGAAAAAAATGTTTTAAACTTTACTGCAGCCTATGCGATTGCATCAGAATTAGGATTAACAAATTCACAAATTCAAAAAGCTGTAAAGAAAATTAAATCATACAATAAAAGATTAGAAATTAAAGATTTTAAAAAGTTTACTTTGATTGATGATACTTATAACGCAAATCCTGATTCGATGAAGTCATCTTTAGAGATATTGGATAAGATTGAATCACGCAAAAAGAAAATTGTTGTGCTCGGCGATATGTTTGAACTCGGCAATGAATCAAAATTAAAACACATTGCATTAGCAAGCTTTATCAACAAGACAAATGTTGATGAAGTTTATACAATCGGCAAAATGATGAAGCTTATGAATCAGAAGTTGGATAAAAAAACTAAAGTTCATAAGCATTTTGTAGATAGAGAAATACTAAAGAAATTTTTAAAATCATTGGATATAAATAATTCTGCAATTCTTGTAAAAGGTTCGCGCGGAATGAAAATGGAAGAGTTTGTTTCAATTATAGAATCAACAAAAAATTAATGCTCTACTATTTATTTGAATATATAAATAAAACTTTTCATCCTCCAGGATTTGAGATTTTTAGATTCTTAACATTCCGTTCTGCACTTGCTGCAATTACAGGATTGTTTCTTGCTTTCTATCTTGGGCCAAAAATTATTAAACGATTGCAAGCGCATCAAATTGGCGAAGCAAAAAAAGCAGATGGACCTAAATTTCATTGGTCTAAAGCGGGCACACCAACAATGGGCGGAATGATAATAGTGCTTTCAGTTGTAATTCCTGTTTTGCTTTGGGGCGATTTGAAAAGTACGTATATAATATTAATTCTTGCAGGTACAGTTTGGTTAAGTCTTGTTGGATTTTTAGATGATTATTTGAAAGTGATAAAAAAATATCCAAACGGATTGATAGCGCGTTACAAACTTTTAGGACAAATATTGATTGGATTGGTTGTTGGTTCAGTAATTTATTTTTCACCAGAATTTAACAACGTTAGCACATTAACAACCGTACCATTTTTAAAGAATGTTAATCTTGATTTTTCAATTTTATACATTCCAATAGTCGTGTTTATAATTACTGCTACATCAAACGCAGTAAACTTAACTGATGGTTTAGACGGCTTAGCAACAGGTGTAATGGTAATTGTGATGATTGCTCTTGCATTTCTTTCATACTTTAGTGGCAATACAATATTTGCAAATTATTTAAATATAGTTTACTTGCCGGGCGCTGGTGAGTTGACAGTATTTATTGCAGCACTTATTGGTGCAGGTTTAGGATTTCTTTGGTTCAATTCATATCCCGCACAAGTTTTTATGGGCGATACCGGTTCACTTGCACTTGGCGGTGCATTTGGAATTATTGCTGTACTGATAAAGAAAGAATTATTTATTCCAATTCTTGGTGGAATTTTTTTTATGGAAACTTTGTCGGTGATAATTCAGAGGCTTTACTTTAAATACACAAAGAAAAAATTTGGAGAAGGAAAAAGAGTTTTTAAAATGGCGCCGATTCATCATCACTTTGAAATGGCTGGATTAGCGGAACCAAAAATCGTTGTGCGTGCTTATATTATTGCAATCATCCTTGCAATTGTAACTTTAGTTTCATTCAAGATTAGATAAAATGTTAGATATTAAAAACAAGAAAATAACAATTATCGGAGCAGTTAGAAGTGGACTTGGCGCTGCTAAACTTGCAAAGCAGCTTGGTGCAATTCCGTTTGTTAGTGATTCTGGCAGTGAAGAAAAATTAAAGTCATCTATCGAGATTTTACAGAAACAAAAAATTGATTTTGAAATTGGTAAGCATACCGAAAAAGTTTTTGATTGTGATTTAATAGTTGTTAGTCCGGGAGTTCCATCTGATGTGGAAGTGGTTAGAAATGCTAAAGGTAAAAAGGTAAAAACAATCAGCGAACTTGAATTTGCATCCTCATTCTGCAAGGGAAATGTAATTGGAATCACCGGAACAAATGGTAAAACAACAACAACAAGTTTATGCGGATATCTTTTTATTGAATGCGGTGTAAAATCATACGAAGCAGGAAATATTGGCTTAGCATTTTCTGAAGTTGCGAATGAGGTTAAAGAGAATGAATTTGTTTCATTAGAGATTTCAAGTTTCCAATTGGATTTGATTGATAAGTTCAAACCAAAAGTTGCAATGATTTTAAATATCACTCCGGACCATCTTAATAGATATGAGAATAGTGTTGAGAAATATGCTTCATCTAAACTAAGAATATTTGAAAACCAGGATGAAAATGATTTTCTGATTTTAAGTAAAGACAGCGATTTATTAAATCAGTATTTCAAAAAAGCAAAAAGTAAAATTTTCTTTTTTTCTACAAATCAAAAAGTTTCTAACGGATGTTATTTAGAAAATGATGAAGTAAGATTTGTTAAGAATGATATCGTGGAATTTACTTGTAAAGTTTCAGATATATTTATCAAGGGTGAACATAATATTCAAAATGCAATGGCTGTAATTATTGCAGCAAAAATATTTGATCTTGAGAATGAAAAAATTGTTGAAGCAC
>JBDTRQ010000432.1:0-17325 GCA_039931535.1 Ignavibacteriota bacterium | reverse complement strand
ACAGATGCAATTAAAATTATACTTGTAATTCCAGTGGCTTTAGAGATAACTCCGATTTGCGGCAGAGCCAAAAACATAAGTGCGCCAACAATTCCGCCAATCATTATAAACGGTCTGCGTCTTCCTTTTAAAAACCAAACATTATCGCTAATCATTCCAACAATTACTTGTCCAAAAATTCCTGCAAGCGGACCTGCCAGCCAAACAAACGCAACTTCGTGAATGTTTAATCCATATTTTTTACTAAGTATCCAGCTTAACGCAGCTATTTGTGTAGATAGCGCAAAACCCACAGCAGTAGCGGGTAAAGCAAGCATTGCATAAAAAGTTTTTGTAAGCTTTTTCTGGATTTCTAACATAAATTTTACCCGAAATTAGTTTAGTCTTTTATCAACAAAAATATTTCTGCTGATTTTTTATTGATATTTATTTTTTTGTTTTTGGTAATATCAAACACTTCATTTGTTTTGATGTTTTTTATTTTGATTGTGTTTGAAAGTGTTTCGCGATATTTATTTAAATCAACTTCAAAATTTTTATCGTTAGCATTTACAATTACCATTGTTGCTTCATCTTTGGTCGCTCTAAAGTAAACGTAAATACTATCAAAGGGATAAAAGTGAGTTAATGATCCTTCAGAAAAAGATTTGTGATTTTTTCTAATCTCTAAAAGTTGCTGTGTAAAATTAAAAATATCGTTTTCATATTCGGTTCTAAAACAACTTGAGAAAGCATTGTGTGTATCGTTTTCAAATCCACCCGGAAATGGAGAGCGAATTGTACCGTGATTATTTTCCCCAACCATTCCAATTTCTGAACCGTATAAAATTTTTGGAATTCCGCGTGTTGTTAAAAGTATTGTTAGTGCAATTTTATATTTTTCTAAATCACGGTTTGCAATAAATAATCCGCGCGCTATATCGTGATTATCAAAAAATGTTAAAAGATTCTTTGAATCATAGTAAACAAAATCCTGAGCCAGCGTATTAAATATTCCTTCCAAACCTTTTTTGCCGCTTAAGTAATCACGAAACGCATCTGCTAAAGCAAAGTCTGTAACGCACGGAAGATTTGAATTTAAATGTTCACCAAATTTATTTTTCTGTTGATACGCTGCAAGATAAGTCGGCTCGCCAGTCCAGATTTCTCCAACGATATTAAAATTTGGGTATTCGGTTAAAATAGCTTTTGCCCAATCCGCCATTGCATATTGATTACAATACGGATAAGTGTCTTCACGTATTCCATCAATTCCCAAATATTGAATCCACCAAATTGTGTTTTGGATTAAATATTTTTTTAAGAAAGGATTTGCTTGATTTAAATCAGGCATATAATTTTCAAACCATCCGTTCCAGGTAAAATCAACAGATTCTCCCGGACTATATGGATCAGGAAAAGTCATTTTGTTATGATTCGCTGGAAGATGATTTGCAACGGTACCGTTTATCCAATTTGCAAAAGGTAAATCTTTCATCCACCAATGATTTATTCCGATATGATTTGAAACGTGATCCATAATAATTTTCAAACCTTTATAGTGTGCTTCTTCTACAAGATTTTTGTAAAGCTCATTACTTCCAAAACGCGGATCAATTTTATATATATCTGTTGCAGCGTATCCGTGATAACTCATCCACATATTATTTTCTAACATTGGAGTTATCCAGAGAGAAGTTATTCCAAGTGATTGGAGATAATTTAATTTTGAAGTGATGCCTTCAATATCCCCGCCCTTTCTTCCATTCAAATCTTTAGAAGTAAATTCATCTAAACTATCACCAATATTATTGTTAGCTGGATTTCCATCGCAAAATCTATCTGCCATAATTAAATACATTACATCAGATTGATTAAAACCTTTAAACTTATCCTTTGCATTTTCTCGTATAAAAATTGGATAAGAAATTACAGTATCCTTTTTCCCTTTTGAAAAACCGATCTCAAAGTTGTAATCAGATTTTATTTCTGGTGAGATGAAAAGATCAATAAAAAGATAATTTGGACTTTCGGCTTTTTGAACGTTTACAACTTCGATTGGACCGTGCTGTGGAAAAATTTCAACATCACTTAAGTTCTTTCCATAAACCATAATCTGAACTGTATCGTTCTTCATTCCAAACCACCAATTTGGCGGTTCAATTTTTTCGATGGAAAAATCTTGAGCAGAAATACACCGAACTACAAAAAATAAAAGTATGAAAGTTGTTCTGATCATATTGAAAAGTTGTTGATATTTTGATTTCAAATATAGATAAATATCTTATTCCTTCATTGATTAAGTTTATTCAAAACCATCAGGATAATTGTTACGCTCGTTTCTTGCATTTTACATCATTTAAATTGATTTTTGTTTTCCAATTTGAACAAAATGAAACAGCAAACTGACGAAAAAAATATTGCCGTAAACCGCAAAGCACGACACGAATTTGCAATCCTGCAAACATTTGAAACAGGAATTGTTTTAGTCGGAACTGAAGTAAAAGCTTTGCGAGAAGGAAAAGCAAATCTTGTTGATAGTTATGCACTCATCCAAAATAACGAAGTCTGGCTTCTTAGTTTGCATATCAGCGAGTATAAACAAGGTAATATTAATAATCACATCCCAACCCGTGATAGAAAATTATTGATGAATCGATCTGAAATAAAAAAGCTGATCGGAAAAACAAAAGAAAAAGGATTAACTTTAGTACCCTTGCGTTTGTATTTTAAAAATGGAAGAGTAAAAGTTGAGATTGCGCTTGCAAAAGGTAAAAAAGTTTATGACAAACGTGCGGATATTGCTAAAAGAGATTTTCAAAGAGACCAAGAAAGAAAGATTAAATATTAGATATGAGTACTGTTAAATTCCCCTCATTAAATGAACAGATGGATATCATCAAACGTGGAGTAGTGGAGATTATTCCCGAAGATAAATTAGTGAAGAAGATTGAAAAATCAATTAAGACCAATAAACCGTTAAATATAAAACTTGGTTGCGATCCAAGCAGACCTGATTTACATATTGGGCATTCTGTGGTGATCCGCAAACTTGCACAATTTCAGGATCTTGGTCATCAAGCGATTTTAATTATTGGTGATTTTACCGGAATGATTGGCGATCCATCAGGGAGAAATGTAACCCGTCCTGCCTTAACGCTTGAAGCAACAAGAATAAATGGTAACAGTTATTTTGAGCAGGCATCAAAAATCCTGCATAAAGAAAAAACAAAAATAGTTTACAATTCTGAATGGCTCAGTAAAATGTCTTTTGAAGATGTAATAAAACTTGCATCAAAATATACAGTTGCAAGAATGATTGAACGCGATGATTTTACAAAAAGATTTAAAGCCGGCGAACCAATTAGTGTACACGAATTTCTTTATCCACTTGCACAAGCTATGGATTCTGTAGCGATCGAAAGTGATGTTGAACTTGGCGGTACTGATCAAAAATTTAATTTGCTCGTTGGCAGAGATATACAACGTGAATATGGAATTGAACCGCAAGTAATATTAACAATGCCGCTGCTTCTTGGAACTGATGGTGTTGAAAAGATGAGTAAATCTTACGATAATTATATTGGTATTTCTGATGAACCATCACAGATTTTTGGAAGAACTCTTTCGATTCCCGATAATCTCATTTATCAGTATTTTGAGCTTGCAACAAATGTATCAAACCAAAAGCTTGCAGAAATAAAATCGCAGTTAGCTGATGGAGATGTGAACCCAAGAGATATAAAACGCGAACTTGCAAGAACTTTAGTAACAATGTATCACAACAAAGAAGTCGCAGAAATTGCTCAACAGGAGTTTGATAACATTTTTATCAACAAAGGTTTGCCGGATGAGATTGAGGAATTTAAAATGACAGAAAAAAAGGAAATCAATATTTTAGATTTAATAATTTTAGTAAATTTCGCTCCATCAAAAGGTGAGGCGCGCCGATTGGTTTTACAAGGCGGAGTTTCAATTGATGGAAATAAAATTAGTGATCTTCAAAGTAGTATTTCTGTAAGTGCAGGAATGATTCTTAAAGTTGGAAAACGTAAATTCATAAAACTCATTTAACTTAGATTAGAAAGGGACAGACATTGTATCTACCAACCAAAATATTTTTTACCAAAGGTGTTGGAAGGCACAAAGAGTATTTAAGCTCTTTTGAACTTGCATTAAGAAATGCACGAATCGAAATCTGCAACCTTGTTACAGTAAGCAGTATTTTTCCAATCGGGTGTAAACGTGTTTCAATTGATGAAGGCGTTAAATTAATTACACCCGGACAAATTACACATTGTGTTATGGCTCGTAACTCCACAAACGAACCCAACAGATTAATTGCAGCATCAATCGGTGTAGCAATACCAGCAGATACAAATGCGTACGGTTATTTATCTGAACATCATCCTTATGGACAACCGGAAAAAATTTGCGGTGAATATGCAGAAGATTTAGCTGCTACAATGCTCGCATCAACGCTTGGGGTTGAGTTTGATCCGGAAAAAGATTGGAGTGAAAGAGAAGACATTTATAAAATGTCTGGAAAAATCGTACGCTCTTTTAATGTTACTCAATCCGCTGAAGGCGATAAAAACGGATTGTGGACTACCGTAATTGCTTGCGGTGTTTTTCTACCATAATTAGAAAGCTTAATTGTTAACTGAACATACTTTTCTGTTTATATTTTCCGCAGTTATTGCGGTAATGGTATTTATTGATTTATATGTTACAGACCATAGACGCGGAAAAATTACTTTAAAAGCCAGTCTTATTTGGAGCGGTGTGTGGATTGCCACCGCTCTCTCGTTCAATCTTTTCCTATATCTTTATTTAAAAGATGGACATATAAAATCGCTTGAGTTTTTAACCGGATACATTATAGAAAAATCTCTTTCTGTTGATAATCTTTTTGTGTTCCTAATGATTTTTAGCGTTATGGATATTAAACCTGAAAATCAACCGCACATACTTAAATGGGGAATTTTAAGTGCAATCGTTTTTAGAATCATTTTTATTTTTGCGGGTGTAGCTCTTATAAAATTATTTGAACCGATTATTTATGTATTTGCAATAGTCTTACTTTTAGCTGCTTATAAGATGGCTTTTGGCGGCGATCAAAAAATTGATGTTGAAAATAATTGGCTTATCAAAATTGCAAAGAAATATTTTAAACTAAACACCGATTATAAAGGCAAAAAATTTTTTATAAAAATTAATAAAAAAAAATTTGTTACCACAACTTTTTTAACCTTACTTTTAATTGAATCGTCAGATATTGTTTTTGCAGTTGATTCTATTCCGGCAATCATTGCAATAACTAAGGATACGTTTATAATCATTTCATCAAATATTTTTGCGATACTTGGTTTGCGTGCTTTGTATTTTGCTTTAGCGGGATTAGTAGATTTGTTTGTTTATCTAAAATACGGTGTTGCAATTATTTTATTTTATGTGGGAATAAAAATGCTTGTATCAGATTTTTATAAAATCCCTACTGAGGTTTCACTAATTATAATTTTAGTTTTTCTTGGCGGTTCAATTCTTCTCTCGCTTATCAAACGAAGAAAATTTGCTAAGTAAGCAAATTGAAGATAACTAAGAAGTGTTTTACAATAATTCCTTTAATTGATCAATACTTACTCCAACACCTTTACAAATTGATTTTATTGTTTTTCTTTTTAGAGATTTATTGCCGTGTATAGGAATTGTTGTTCTACGCCCATCATTAGATCTTCGATAAATAGCATGACTACTCCCGCTTTGCCTAATCAGTTTAAATCCTAATTTTTCAATGATCTTACAAACTGTTCTGAATTAATATCTGGAAAAACATTTGTCATATTGATATGTGAACAGAAGTAACTGAAAACCGATCAGAAGGTAGTTCTTCATTTCGTTTTAAATAATCATCTAAAAAGTTTTTAACGGCAGCTTTTATTTCTTTCATTGTTTCTTCATAGGTTTCACCTTCAACATGACAACCAGGAAATGCTGGGCATTCGGCATAAAATCCGCCTTCTTCGCATTCTTCAACAACAACTTTATAATTGTATAATTTCATAAAACTTTACCTTTTATTTTACATTAAGTTAGTTGCATTAATAATGACAATCAATATTATAGTTCACTCAATATTTTTGTTAGAATAAAGTCGAGATGCAAAATGGATTCCAAATGCAAAAATCAAACCGATAATCATCGGCTCCAATGTTTGAAATACAATTACAGTTGTAAATTCATTTCTTAATAAATACCAAGCTGAACTGATAATAACCGTAGTTATAATTTCTAATAAAATAAATCCGGATGAAATCCTAATCTTTGGATAATATGCACTTATAACAGGCAGAATTATTCCTGGAATACACAACGAACCAATCGTATACCAAATTTCTACAACGGAAGGAATTGAGTATGCAATGATAATTGAAATAACTCCTGAAATAATAATTCCAATTACTGTATAAGATTTTACTTTTTCTTCTTTTGGATTTTTAATGATTTTAAAAATAAAATCACGCCCAATTGTAGTAGCGCTTAAGAATAAAAAACTGTTTAGTGTTGATATTATTGTTGCAAACATTGCAGCGTAAAAAATTCCCTTTAATCCGGGAGCTAATATTTTTTCTGCAAGCAAAGGAAAAGCATTAACAGGTTGATCAAGATTTGGAATAAGAGCCCGAGCAAATAATCCGGTTGAAGTTGTTAAAAAATCAAACAAAGCAAAGAAGATAATTGAGATCAATATTCCATTTCTTGCAACATTTCCAGTCTTAGCTGCGTAAGCTCTTTGATGAAAACCTGGATCAGCAAAAGTCCACAGTGCAATTAGAAACCAAACAATTAAAAAAGTTGGAGATGCATCTCCTGTAATTTTAAGGTGAGAGGCTGGAAGATTTTGCTGCAGGAAATCAATTCCACCGAATGAAATCAGGCATACAACAAATATCAGAATAAATCCGAAAAACATTACAAAGAATTGAAATGCATCAGCATAAATGTTTGAGCGAAATCCGCCTTTGATTAGATATGAACCAGAAAGTATTATCCCGATGATAAGTGATATAAAAATATTAGTATCAAACACTAAAGAGATTAAATTAGCAGACATTAATAAATACGGCGCAGGTGAAACAAGGATGAAAACTACAACCGCAGATATCAAACCAACTTTTTTCCCATAAACCTCAGTTAGTTTTTCTGGAATTGTAAAAAGTGAAGCAGCACGGATTTTTTTAGCAAAAAATATTGCAAACAAAAAAGCAAAAAAGTAGTACGGAAAACCTTGCGTAAACCAGCTTACTAATCCATAACGATAAGTAAATTCCCCTACACCGATTATCCCACCATACCATGTTGAAACGCTGATCAAAACAAATAAAAACAATCCAACTTTTCTACCAGAAAGTAAATAATCTTCTGAAGTTGATTTAGTTTTTTTTGATGATATAAATCCGATTAAAAGAAGTAATGCAAAAAAGAAAAGTATAATAATTATATCAAGCGGACTAAAAGAGATCATACTTTTTCATAAAGTTAAAATCTCGAATAACAAAAACAATTCCGCCTGTTACTTTTATTTTTATAACATTTTGAATTGCAACATTAGATGTGCTTTCTTTAATTCCGAAAGGCAAAGCTGTATTATTTAATTTATACTTTAAACCTGTTGAAGTGATTTTTGTTTTATTATCAAAAGCGTAAAGTGAGATTGTTTCCCCGACTTTTGTTTTGAGATAAGTCGTTTTGTTGATCGGAATTAAAAAAGATTTTTCTGATACTAATGATATTTTTATATTATCAAAAAACTTTAACACAATTCCCAGGTTGCAGATTGTGTGATCAAGCCTATCCCCTGCTACACCTGATAAAATAACTTCATTAAAATTTTTATTGATTGCAAATTTTAAACTTTTTTCAACATCCGTATCATTCTGTCTTTTGTATTTAATGATTTTTGATTTGCCCTTAAAATATTTTAATGTGCTACCAGAGATGGAATCTAAATCGCCAATGATAAAGTTGGGAATAACTCCAATATTCTTTGCGGAATTAGCGCCGCCATCGGCACAAATAATTATTGAAAATCCTTTATTTACAAAATAATTTACAACCGATTTTGCTGGAGATTTTCCATTTGCTATGATTAAACATTTTTTCATTTTAATATTTTTCACAATCCAACTTGTAATCCTGCAATAAAATTTCTTTCCGCTGCAGGGAAGAATTCTTTTCCAATTGCATAAGCTGAATATAGATTATCAAATACATTATTCACTTGAATAAATATTTTAGAATTTGTTAAACTATTTAAAAGATTCACTTCATAACTTGCGAATAAATCCACAGTAAAATAAGAATCATTAAGATTATCTGTGTAATCGATAAATCCTGGGAATTGAATTAAATACTCGCTTATCTTTCCATCAAAATTATCTGAATAAAACTTTCCCACATACTTAGTGTTTAGTTTTACAAAAATATTATTGAGATTATACTGTAATCCTAAATTAAATAGAAACTCCGGAAAGCCGCTTATACTATTGTTTGAAATATCAATTGATTCAGTATCACTAATAAAATATTTACCGTCTGTTATTGCATTTTTACTGTAACTTGCATTTCCATATAACTCAAATCCATTTAATATTTTAATAACGGAACTAATTTCTAATCCAGCATGAGTTGTTTGATCCACATTGCCTGTTATTGGCTGTCCAAATCGATCAACTTTACCGTTCTTTACTATTTCATTTTCAAAAAGCATATAGTATAAATTAAGATTTAGGGATAAGAAATTACTATTAAATGATGTTCCAATTTCCAAATCATTCATCGTTTCTGGTTTAACCAAAGGAGAACTAAAATTGTAAGTTCCATTATTGTTTAATTCAATCTGAGGTGTTTCACCCCCACTGGATTCTGCAGCATCATAATAATTTTTTAATCGTGGTTCACGAGTTACTCTTGCAAACGATACAAAAGCATTTTGCTGTTCTGTAAATTTATAATTAATTCCAATGCGCGGATTTATAAACAAATCATTAACAGAAAAATCATTACCTAAATATTTTTCATTGTATAATTCGTATTTATGATAAGCTAACTGCAGTTCGCCGAGTAAGTTTATTTCGTTTGTAAGATTATAAGATTCATGAACAAATCCGCTAAAAATATTTTTTCCTCCATTGTAAAAATAATACTGATAATCTTTAGTAACTCCAGCGGGTAAATTCTCTGCAAAATTAATATTTCCAAAGTGTTCGGAACGATGAATTCTAAACTCACCTCCAATAACCAAATTTCCGTTTGTATGATCGAAACTGAATTTTGGAATCCAGCCAAACTGTTTGTTCTCAACCTGTGCTCTTATTAATGCGTTAGTTGGAATCATTGTTGAATCAAAACCATTTAGCTTTAATCGGAAATAATCATCGTAACCAAAAGCAGGAGTTGCCCAGCTTCCATCGTAATCAAAAAAACCTGAGCCGATAACAATAAATAGAGCTGAGTTAAATTTCATTTTTTCATTTAATTGATACTCATTCAACAACTCAAAATGAGGCTGCGAAAAGTTTTCAATTTCAGTTGGCTTCCTATCCAAAGTATAAGTGTAGTTGTTTGCATACGCTTCCCAATAAGAAAAATTTTGTTTTCTTAGAATTAAATCTTTCACAGCAAACTTAGCAACACCAGTGTAAGCAAGTCCATCCGAAATTGGTCCGCCGTAAAAATTAAATTGAGTTGTAAGTTTGTCATCATATCTTACAGCAGAAAGATGATATGAATTTAATTTTGACCACGATAAATCTCTGTAGCCCGAACTTTGTATTTGCGATAGTTTTGCATAGATGGAATATTTATTATTTATAAGTCCACTTGAAAAAGAAGCACTGTATTTTTTTGTATTAAAACTTCCGTAAGATGCAGAAAGACAAAGCTGCGGCTTTTCTGAAAACGGAGATGTGATAATATTTATTGAGCCGCCAACTGCTGGATAACCAATTACGCCTGAACCTGCTCCGCGCTGAACTTGAATTAACTCAGTACTTGCAAGCAAATCGGGAAAATCCAACCAATACACGTTATGATCTTCAGGATCGTTCTGCGGAATACCATTTATTGAAACAGATATTCTTCTCTGATCAAAACCACGAATACTTAAATAATTATAGCCGATTCCATTTCCATTTTCAGAATAAAATGTTGTTGATGGAAGCTGTGATAAATAATTTGGAACATCCTGCACAACATAATCTTTTTGAATTTCATCTTTATTTATTTTGTCAAATGCACTTGGCGTAATTCCTTTTTTACCAACGCTTGCTTCAACCAGAATTGTTTGGGATTGCAGATAAATTTTGTGCAGTTCAACAATTATTTGATCTTCATTAAACCGCGAGATTTGTTCAATATAATTTTTATATCCAACAAAACTAATGAGTAATGTATCAGTTTCTAAAAACTTGCCTGTAAGTATAAATCTTCCGTCTTGATCTGAAGTGGTTCCAATTGAAGTTCCTTTAATCAAAACATTTGCATATTGTAATGGAGATTTTGATTCGGAGTCTTTTACAATTCCCTGAATTGATTTTATCTGTGGAAAGATGTGGAATGAAATAAATAAAAAAAGAATGATAATATTTTTCATGATAATGCTCCTAAAAAAATAGCCGTTGGAGAAACGGCTATCGAAAAAAATCATTCTTAGCCCGTTTTCCTACGCTGGAATTACCCAGATCAGGTTTTAGGGTATTATCTCAGATATCCCACAGACAGCGGGATAACACCCCTAACGGCTCGTTAGTAAATTTATATTTTTAATTAAGTCTTAATTCTTGTCCTATTTTAATTTTATTTGATGTTAAATTATTTACTGATTTTAATTTAGCAACAGAAGTTTTATTCTTTTCTGCAATTGAATAAAGCGAGTCGCCGTTTTTAACAGTATAACTCTGCTTGTTTATTTTTACATTTTTTGTTGTTTTTGAAGTTACAGTTGAAATGTCATTTATATTTGCATCAGAATAAATTTTTAATGTTTTGCCGGCTAATATTTTATTTCCGGAAATATTATTCCAATTCTGAATATCAGAAATTTTAACACCATATTTATCAGCAATACTTCCGATTGAATCACCTGGTTTAATCTTATAGTAATTTACATTTGCGGTATTCTTTGTCGTATTATCACCATAAGATGAACTGCTTGAACTGTTATAAATTTTCAAAGTTTTACCAGCAACAATTTTACTATCGGAAATGTTATTCCATTTTTTAACCTGCTGAGTTGTAACACCAAATTTTTCGGCTATCTCACTTAGGTTATCGCCTCTTTTAACTTTGTATTTGTAAATATTATTCTTGCTAAAAGTATTTTTTGTTTCGTTTACGGCAACGTTATTTGTAACTCCATCAGGATAAATGCGCAAATTCACGCCGGACATTATTTTGTTGCCTGAAATGTTATTCCAATCTCTAAGCTGATTTACGCTAACACCGTATTTTGCAGCAATCAAACCAAGATTTTCACCACGTCTGATCTTATGATAAACCATTGAACTTTTTTTGTTTGTCTTGGTAGTTATTGTAACAACAACGTTACTGTTTGATTCAAGCTCTGTGGTCTTATCCAATGAAGCGTAATAATCTTTCATTTCATCAGGAACATATAGGCTAAGTGATTGACCAACCTTGATTGTTGTAGTATAAGGAATGTTATTCCAATTTCTTATATCACTTACTCTTGTGTTAAAAAGATCTGCAATTCCTAATAAGCTATCATCATTTTTTACTCTATACGAAACCGATACTGTTCCTTCAGGAATTATTGAAGTAGTGGATTCTTCCACAATATTATCATCAGTTTCATTTGCGGCTATCTCCTCTCCAACCACAGTTTCAGAAATAGTTTGATCGTTCGTTTCAATTTCTGCTACAGAAGTTTCTGTATTTAGACTTGCGTAAGGTGAAACATAACCTTCATTCACATTTTGATTATTCTGATCTTGTGCTATTTCAGTGTCAGTGTTATCTGAAAAATCATTTACATTAAGATTTGTTAGAACAGGAATTTTTAACTGTACGCCTGCATATAATTTTGATTTTGTAGAGATATTATTAGCATCAGCTAAATCATTTTTAGAAATTCCATATCGAGTAGCAATCTTAGAAACTGTTTCACCTTTTTTAACTGTGTGAACTAAGAAAGTTCTTTTTGCTGATTCAGGAATATTTTTAATATTAGATACAAAACTCTCTAACGATCCTTTTGGAATTTTTAACGGATATCCGCCAGAATAATTTGAAGGAGTTGATAACTGAGTTAATTCAGGATTCATTTCCTGCAAAGTATTTAAATCAGTATTTGCACAAGTGGATAAAAATTGCAAATCGATTGAACCACTAACAGTATAACTATCGTACTCATAAGGTTTATGAAATGCAATATTTGTAAACCCATATTTTTCGGGTTCCATTGCAATTATGCTAACTGCAATGTAAATGGGAACATAATTTCTTGTTTCTTTCGGAAGATGCGGTCTAACAGACCAAAAAGAATTATCGTTTGCTTTTCTGAGAGCACGAGTTACTCTTCCCTCACCGCAATTATAAGCAGCTAACGCTAAGTACCAATCACCTAAACTTCCATAAAGGTCTTTTAGATGTCTTGCAGCTGCATAAGTTGATTTTACTGGGTCTCTTCTTTCATCATAATAAAAACTTGATTCTAATCCGTATAATTTTCCTGTTGATTTAATAAACTGCCATAAACCGACTGCGCTTGCCCATGATCGTGCAGTAGGATTTAATCCGCTTTCCATCATACTTAAATAAACTAACTGCTGTGGTACGCCAACCTCTTGAAAAACTCTTGTCATCATAGGAAAATATTTGCCTGATCTCTCCAACCATCTTCTCATCACACCGCTGCCCTTGCCTGAAAAATATGTAAGCCACTGATCAACATAAGAATTTACTTCTAATGGAATATCAGACGGAATAATTAATCTATCAGTTTCATCAACAACGGCAGTATTAAATTCTAATTCAGGAACAGAATCTTTCATCCATTCTTGATAAGCTGCAAAAGACATCCCTTCGGGCATTTCATCCAAACCATCCACATACTTTTTATAGTCATCAATTATAGATGTTTCTAATTCAACGTAGGCTGCGTTGTCATCAATACCAGGGTAATAGCTAAGATTGTTAATAATTCTTAACGCGGATTCATAATTTTCAACTGTTTCTTTAGTGCTATTTAATTCTTGTTTCTTTAATGCTAAAACGTAATACTGTCTTGCTTCTTCAAGCATTTCAGAAACAATCCCAATTCTATTTGTGTTTTCTGTTACTTCAGTTTGATTTTGATTTGTAATCTCGGGTGAGCTTGCGCAGGAAGAGATAAGTAAGGAAACAAAAACAAGTATTGGGATAAGAATAAATCTATTCATTAGTACTCCAGTATATTTTTTGGCTTATGCAATATAAATGTTCAATTTCGGTTTATCAAGTAATATTTTAGATCAAATATGATAACATTAAGTTTTTCAAAGACTTAATTTTTTATAAAGGTATATTATTATGTTTTTTCCGAGGGTTCAAATCTACCTTATCTTTTAATAAATCAAAAGCATTTATCAATACTCTTTTTGTAATTTTTGGTTCGATAACATCATCCAAAAAACCACGTTCTGCCGCAATGTATGGATTTGCAAACTTTTTAATGTACTCTTTCAATTTGCGTTCCAACTCTTCTTCCGGATTTTTAGAAGATTTGATTTCCTTTTTAAAGATAATTTCAACAGCTCCCTTAGGTCCCATTACAGCAATTTCTGCAAATGGCCAGGCATAATTAAAATCACCGCGAATGTGTTTTGAGTTCATCACATCATAAGCGCCGCCGTAAGCTTTTCGTGTGATTAGAGTAACTTTTGGGACTGTTGCTTCGCTGAATGCGAACAATAATTTTGCTCCGTGCCGTATAATTCCATTCCATTCTTGTTCAGTTCCGGGTAAAAATCCAGGTACATCTACTAACACTAAAAGTGGAATATTAAACGCATCACAGAAGCGAACAAACCTTGCACTTTTTACCGATGCATTGATGTCCAAAACACCCGCCAAAACTTGTGGCTGATTAGCGACAATTCCGACACTCATTCCACCAAGCCTTGCAAATCCACAAATTATATTTTCTGCATAGTGTTTATGCACTTCAAAAAAATCTTCATCATCTACAAGATTTAAAATTACTTCCTTCATATCGTATGGTTTGTTTGGATTTTCCGGAATGATAGAACAAAGTTTTACATTCTCTTTCAGATTATCAAAATCAAATTCTAAATTTTCCGGTTTTACTTTAAAATTTAACGGCAGATAACTTAAAAGCTTTTTAACATTCACTAGTGTTTCAATTTCATTATCAAATGCAAAGTGTGCAACGCCGCTTTTTTGAGAGTGAGTATCAGCGCCACCCAAATCTTCAAACGAAACATCTTCGTGTGTAACTGTTTTTACAACATTTGGTCCTGTAACAAACATGTGGCTCGTATTGCGTGTCATAAAAACAAAATCAGTTATTGCAGGTGAGTAAACAGCGCCGCCCGCACACGGACCAAGTATTACAGATATTTGCGGCACTACTCCCGAAGCTAAAGTATTAAGTAAAAAAATATCTGCATAGCCACCAAGACTATTAACTCCTTCTTGAATTCTTGCACCGCCGGAATCATTTAAACCGATGATTGGTATGCCAGCTTTCATTGCAAGTTTCATAACCTTAACAATTTTTTCTGAGTGAGTTTCCGAAAGCGAACCGCCAAAGACTGTAAAATCCTGGGCGAACAGTGCAACGGGTCTTCCATTTATTTTAGCAAATCCTGTTACAACACCATCACCAGGAAAATTTTGTTTATCCAATCCAAAATCTGTTGCACGATGTTTAACAAACATTCCAATTTCATCAAAGCTGCCTTCATCAACTAATAATTCAATCCTTTCACGAGCTGTCAGCTTACCTTTATCGTGCTGGCTCTTAATACGCTTTTCACCGCCGCCGAGTTTAGCTGCTTCTCTTTTTTGCGAAAGTTCATCCAATTTATTTTTCATGTAATTCCTGTTGGATTATAAATTCTATTGTAAAAATGGATTGATTTTTTTTTCTCTTCCGATTGTACTTTGATCACCGTGTCCGGGGAAAATTATTGTTTCATCCGGCAGAGTTAATAGTTTTTCTTTAATACTTTTAATCAACGTATCGTAGTTTCCTCCCCATAAATCAGTTCTGCCGATACTTTCATAAAATAAAACATCGCCGGTAATACAAGTTTTAATTTCAGAAATGTAAATGCAGAATTCTCCGGGCGTATGTCCCGGCGTAAAAAGAAATTTTAGTTTACTTTTTCCAATAATTAATTCATCTTCCTCAGTTAGATATTTTTCTGGTCGGATAGAAATTGAAAAATCCATTCCAACCATATCAGCTTGCATTTTTGCGTTCTCAATAAGTGGAACATCTAATTCTGGTGAGTAATAAACCGGATTATATTTCTGTTTTACAAATTCACAACCCAATATATGATCGATATGACAATGCGTGTTAATAAGATATTTTACAGATAAATTATTTTCACTAATAAAATCAGCCAATTCATTTTCTTCATCAGTATCACTGCAGCCGGGATCAACAATCGCACTTTCTAACGATTCATCATCCCAAAGTACAAAAGTGTTTTCAGAAAATAAATTGAATGTAAATTTTTGTATTTGAATCAATATTAACTCTTAAAATTGTTTTTAATTCTGTTAAATAATTTTTTGTTGTAGGAATTGTAATTGTCTTTTAATTCTTCCATCGAATCTCCGCCAAACTTTTGCAAAAAGAATTTTGCAATACTCCATGCAAGCATTGATTCCGCAATAACCGCGCAAGCTGGAACAGCAACAAAATCGCTTCGTTCGCGTCTTGCATCAACTTTTTTCATTGTGGATAAATCAACACTTTCAATTGGAGACATTAAAGTTGCAATCGGTTTCATCGCTGCACGAACAATTATTGGTAAACCGGTTGAAACTCCACCTTCAATTCCACCTGCTCGATTAGTTCTTCTTCCAAAAACATCTTTCTTTAAAATAATTTCATCGTGGGATTTTGAACCAAACTTTTCTGCTAATAAAAATCCTTCACCAATCTCAACAGCTTTAACCGCATTGATTGACATAATCGAATGTGCAATATCAGCATCAAGTTTTGTTTCGTAATTCATAAAACTGCCAAGCCCAACTGGAACACCACTTGCAACAGAAATAAAAGTTCCGCCAAGCGTATCTCCTTTTTTCTTAGCAAGTTTAATTTTGTCAATTATCTTTTCTTCTTGCAAAGATTCCAAAACTCTAACCGAACTTTTATCAGATTTTTCTGAAAGAGATTTTGCAGAAAAACTTGATACTATAGAATTAGAAAATAATTTATCTACAAAATTATTTTTTGGATAAACTCCGCCAATACTCTCAACAAAACTGCCGATTGTAATTCCAAACTCCTCAAGTAATTTCCTGGCAATTGTTCCAGCAGCAACACGAGCCGCAGTTTCTCTTGCAGATGATCGCTCAATTGAATTTCTAATATCATCAAAATTATATTTTGAAATTCCAACTAAATCAGCATGACCCGGGCGTGGAATAGTAACTTTTTGAGTTTTCTTATTAACAGCTTCAACCGACATTTGAGATTGCCAATTTTCCCAATCACTGTTTTTAATCAACATAGAAATTGGTGAGCCAAGTGTTTTACCAAAACGCACACCTGATATAATTTCTGCTTTATCAGTTTCAATCTTCATTCTTAAGCCGCGCCCGTAACCCATCTGCCTTCGACTTAAGTGCTGATTGATGTAGCTTTCAGAAATTTTTAAGTTTGATGGAAAACCATCTACAATAGTTGTTAATGCTTTACCGTGCGATTCGCCTGCGGTAAGAAATCTTATCATTTACTTTCCTATGCTTTTAGCAAATATAAATAAAAAGAGGCTGTCTCCGAACAATAATTTGTGTACCTGTCCGCCGCCGCGGATTGTTTCAGGTTCTCAAATAGCAAATCAACTAATGAGATTCCGAAACATGTTCAGAACAACTGCACGAAGAAAGCCTCAAATAATATTATTTATAACTATTCAGGAATTTCTATACCAACGAATCGTGAGTTTCCATCTTTATCCTGAACTTTTAGCAGCACCGCTTTACCTTTTTTTCCATCCACAATTTTTTCAAAGCTGTTTACATCATTCACTTTTTTCTTATCAGCTTCAACTATAACTAATCCGGCTCCCAAACGCTGAT
>JBDTRQ010000431.1:0-5301 GCA_039931535.1 Ignavibacteriota bacterium | reverse complement strand
TGCGTAATGTGAGTTAATAATTAACAATGTAGAATTAAAAATTATAGCTAATACTTTTAATAATTTCTGATCATCTCAATACTCTGTGGAGTAATTGGGCAGGATTGTATAATCCAATAGTCATGCTGAATTTATTTCAGCATCTCATTTCTAATAATGGTGAGACCCTGAAACAAGTTCAGGGTGACGAGTCATACATCTGCAATAAACCCTACTACAATAAAGAGAAAAACTAATTAATCGTATAGCGGAACCTAAAACAACTGTGTTAAAAATAAAGAAAGAAATGTTTGATGAAAAATAGTTATTGTTCATCCTTTTGATACTTTGCTTTTTTACTTCCTTCATAACTATCTATCTGTAATAAAACTCCTTCAAGTTTTCCGTTTACTAGTGGAATGCGTTTAGATGTTTTAAGTCCGATATGTTTTCTTAAAGTTGGTTCGCCTGTATAAATAAAAGCAGTTGTGCCTTTGCATTTTGTTTTTATAAAATCACCGAGTTCTTTGTACAGTACTTCAACATCACTTCTTTGTCCAAGCCTTATTCCGTATGGCGGATTAGTAATTAAAATTCCATTTTCAAAATAGTTTAAATGCTGGAATGGCTGTGCTGATAATTCTACTTTGTCAGAAAATGGAAGTCGTGATAAATTATCCTGTGCAATTTTTAAAGTTATTTGTGATTTATCACTTCCAAATATTAATCCTTTTGGTAATGGTCTGATTTTATTATCAGCCTCTTCTTTTATTTTTTTCCAAACCGATTCATCAAAATCAGGCAGATGGAAAAATCCAAAATTCTTTCTAAGTTTTTGTGCAGGAATTTTACAGTAGTGCATTAATGCTTCACAAATAATTGTTCCTGAACCGCACATACAATCCAATAAAGGTTTTTCACCATCCCATTTGGATAATCTAACGATGGCAGCAGCAAGAGTTTCCTGCATTGGCGCTTCACCCGCAAGTAATCTGTATCCCCTTTTGTGTAATGATTCCCCTGATGTATCTAAGCTCAAAATTGCTTTATCTTTTTCGATAAATAAATTAAATCTTACATCGGGATTAACAGTATTAACATCGGGTCTCTTATCAAACTTTGCTCTAAAGTAATCTGCAATTCCATCCTTTAATACTTGTGATGCGTACAATGAATTGTTAATTGTACTTTTTGAAACTGATGATGTGATTGAAAAAGTTTGATCGAGTGAAAATATTTTTTCCCATTCAATTTGTTCAGCAGTTTTCATTATTGCATTTGCGTTGTTGCAATAAAATGATTTTAATGGTGCAAGCACTCGCGATATTGTTCGTGCTGTGTAATTTATTTTATACAAAGTCGGATGGTCAGCTTCAAAATAAATTCCACGGTAAGATATTTTTGTATTCTTTGCACCGAGTTCAATCAACTCCTGTTCACATAGTTCTTCCATCATTCCGGGAACTTGAGCAAAGTAAATATTATTTTTTTGATAATCGTACATTTCATTAAATCCAAATAAAGTATTAAGTCTTTTTATTTCCGCTGCAAATATAGTTAAGCTCTAAATGGAATGATGCGATTAAATAATATTATAAATACACTTGAAGCTTTAGGATCATTTAGAGATTGTGGATATGTAAGTATCAATCGTCAATTGATTGGACAGTGAAGTCGAAAATTTTGAGATATAGACAGTGATCTAATTATTTAACAAAACTAAATAACAGAACAAGTATTATTAAGTAATTTTTTCCCAAAAGTGTTTTTTAACATAGGCTATCTTTATCTCTTCATATAACAATTTTTTGTAATTTAAATATTGCTTACTCAACTTATTCTATGATTTATAAAGTTGTGATCATATCAGGCTAATGATTATGGCAACTATTGAAATAGCAACCAATAAGATTGTAATATTAATAACCAAGGTTAAAAACTTTAATCTTCTTTTACTTTTTTCAAAATTGTAGGTCATTAGGCACCTTTACTATTGGGGAATTTATTTTTCAAAAAGATAAATCCAGAAGACCGTCAAGCAACGGCCTTCTAAATATGATATAACAAGATTTACTTTAATAAAATAAATTTCTTGGTGCTGCTGAATTCTTTCGAATCTATAGATGAAATTGCATTTATTCTATAGTAATAAACACCTGATGATAGTTTATAAGCATTAAATTTTACTTCATGATAACCGGCGGTCTGAATATCATTTACTAATGTTGCAACTTCCTGACCCAGTGAATTGAATACAGTAATTGACACTTTACTTTCATTAGGTATTGCATAACGAATTGTTGTACTTGGGTTAAAAGGATTAGGATAATTCTGTTCTAATTGAAAAGTCAGCGGTTGAAATTCATCCTCTACATCAGAAACAATATCCATTGAAAGTTCTATATCATCAAGATACATTTCTGAACCTAACGTTGCTACAATTCCACCATTCGGATTTAACATTTCAATTACGATGTAACAAAGATTTGGAGTTCCCGGATTGATTAATACTATTGGCACACCAAATTCAGTATATGATGCAGCACCATTAAGTACTATTGCGCCGGCACCGATTCCCACGGTATCTTGACTAAGATAAACACTAATATAAAGCTGGTCGCCGCCCTGTGGATTAAATTTAAAAAAGCCTTTTAACGAATTGTACCTTGCATTAATGGGAAATCCATCACCATTGGCCCCCTCACAAAATAAAATGGGACCCATTACTGGTAAAAATGGTGGCAAATAATTTATTGCTTCTCCCTTTAATGCGAAAGAACCGCTATGACTGCTATTTGACTGAGTAATTGTAATTAACGTATCGTCGTTATTTGTAGTCCAGAAATCCGGTTCACCTGCGGTCCAATTCTCAAATCCTCCGTTTGGAACTTGAGCCTTGATAAGTGAAAAAGCAAGTAAGATTGCAAATAGTAGTGTATATACGTATTTCATTTAAGCCTCCTAAAAATAAAGTTGTTTATTATTTGTGACGTTTGTTCATCTTAAAAAATATTTTCGATTGCTATAGTAATAAAATTAAGAAGACTACTTTAGAAGCAGCCTTCTTAAATGTCAAATTAATTTACACTACTTCAGAAGCACAAACTTTTTTGTACTCGTAAATTCTTTCGAGTTGATTGAAGACACTGCATTTATCCTGTACAGATAAACACCTGATGATAAGTTTGCAGCATTAAATGTTACTTCGTGATAACCCGCTGGCTGAATATCATTTACTAAAGTTGCAACTTCCTGTCCAAGTAAATTGAATACAGTAATTGAAACTTTGCTTTCATTCGGTACAGCATAACGAATTGTAGTGCTCGGGTTAAATGGGTTAGGATAGTTTTGACTTAATTCAAATTCAGTAGGAGTAATACCAGCTAAATTTTCTACTCCTGTATATCCTGTTGAGTCACCTATCGTGATATCATCTAATAAATATGTATTTCCGTATGGTGAATATGCACCAATTCTTATTACTACATTATTCTGTCTATAATTTGCTAGTGAATAAGTATAATGTGTATAATTGGCTCCATTGAAACTGGGTTGCGCTAACGCTGTCCATGTTAATCCTGCATCACCAGATATTTCAACACTTAATGCACCGGTACCGCCATCTGCCTTCTTAATAAAGAAATCTAAAAAAGGATTTGGAGCATTTGAAAGATTCTGTGTACCATTTAAAGTTAAGTAATTATAAGTCCCACCAGCTGGTGACAAAGCCCAAACCTGGTTTCCGCTATGTGCATTTAGTGCTTTAATACTCCAAACGCCTGGAATCCAATATTTTAGTGACATTGAATCAACTTCAACATCATCAAAAATAGGTACAGGTTGAGTTTTTGTATTATTAAATATCTCAACATCATCAAGATGCCAACCATCAAGTTGTGTTGCACCATTAGAATAAGACCTAAATCGAACGTAACCAGTTGTGGCTTGTTTTAAATAACCAGCATCGAATTCTCTACTTTCCCATAGCCCACTGCTGTTTCCAGTAAAGCCTGTAATTGTAATCCAGTTTACGTTATCGATTGAATAATCTATAAATCCAACATCCGGACCTGGTTCAAATGTATATTTTTGATTGAATCTTAAAACAGGATGAACTACTCCGTTCATATTTATTCTCATTACTAATCGTCTATCTGAGTTAGGTAAATAATTACCATCAGGACTATCCTCATATGCGTGCGTCGTGCTATGACCTGGGTCAGAAGCATCGAACTCAGTTACAGCCCATGGTAGATCAGCGGCCCAACTATAAGTACCTTCAAAATTTTCTAGAAATGGCGCAACTTCTGCGGTTGTATTAAAAGTGGTAAATAAATCTACTCTATCTGATCCTTGATTTATAAGACCCTGAGTATCTATTTCATAGATCTTTGAATAGTACTGCGTATTTGTAAAAGCTAAATCTGTTAAGGTTGTTTCAATAGTAGCCATATTAAAAATATCAAAAACTCTTGTTTCACCATGAAAAGAATATCCTGGTGCAGGAAAAATCATATTTGCACCCGTAGGATTTACAGCATTTGCATCAGTTGATATTACAACACGATAATTACCAAAATCTGGCGCAGTTGATATGCCCCATTTAACTTTCATTCCATTATTTGTGGGTGTTAGAAGGGTTAAAGGTTTTGGTGTTGGTGCATTATCGATTAGAATGTCATCAATATAGTATGTACTGCCATACGGTGCATAACAGCCAATTCTTACTAGAACATTAGCTTGGCGGAAATTGGCCAATGAAGCCTCAAACCAAGTATATTGGGTACCATTAAAACTTGGCTGTGCAAGTACCGCCCATGTTAATCCTGCATCATTAGAAACTTCAATACTTAGAGCGCCAGTACCACCATCAGATTTTTTAACCCAAAAAGCAAGATAAGGATTGGTCGAGCTTGAAAGGTTCATTCTTCCACCGAGTGTCAAATAATTGTATGTTCCTCCTGATGGAACTAAAGCCCAAACCTGTCCACCACCGGTGTGATCATTAGCGATCTTTAATCCAAAGGACCCGGCGACCCAATGATTGGTCGAGAATGTATCAACATCTGCATTGTCAAAAAATGGGAATGCAGTAGTTTTATTATTATCCGAAACCTGAACATCATCTAAATGCCAGCCATCCTGCTGAGTACCAGCGTTTGTGTATGTTTTAAATCTTATATAGCCAGTGGATTGATTTTTTAAAATTCCAATGTCATACACGCGATTTTCCCAACTACCTGCTGAGTTACCTGTAAATGCATTTAAAGTGGTCCAATTTGTATTGTCACCAGAAATTTCCAAATAGCCAAAATCTACTCC
>JBDTRQ010000430.1:0-3617 GCA_039931535.1 Ignavibacteriota bacterium | reverse complement strand
AAGCTGCTTGGAAGTTGTTCCAATCAATTGAAGACAAAGGCGGAATGTTAAAAGTAATTCAGTCCGGTTTTGTGCAAGATGAAATTGCCAAAGTTGTAGAAGCAAAGAAAAAAGATTTTGCAAAACGTAAAACGGTATTAGTTGGAACAAATATGTATGCAAATCCAAAAGAAGAATTGCTGGAAAAAAAGAAAATAGATTACGATGCTATCTATAAAAAGCGAGTTGAGTATATTCAGAAATACCGAATTGCCGGCGAAGATATTAAGCACACTAATATTTTGGATAAGCTGCAAAAAATTGCTGATACAAAATCTTATGATTTAATTGATAATGCAGTTGAGGCTTTTCTTGAAGGTGCATCGCTTGGTGAGATTTCAAAATCAATTCGTGCATCTGCAGAAAAAGGATTTGAAGTAAAACCGCTGACTCAATTTAGACTAGCAGAAATGTTTGAGGATTTACGAATTGCATCCGATAACTTTAAAAAGAAAACCGGAAGCAAACCAAAAGTATTTCTTGCAGCAATGGGTCCGTTAAAACAATTTAAAGCGCGTGCAGATTTTTCACGAGCCTTTTTTGAGATCGGCGGATTTGAAATTGTTAATCCTAATGGATTTACATCAATAGATGAAGCAATAAAATCAGCAGTGGAATCTAAAGCACAAGCAGTGGTTATTTGTTCGACTGATGATACTTATCCTGAACTTGTTCCGCAGCTTGTAAAAGGAATAAAAGAGAAATCAAAAGGCACTGCAGTTATACTTGCAGGTTATCCAAAAGATCAAATAGAAGAACATAAAAAATCCGGAGTTGATGATTTTATTTATCTCGGAGCGGATGCATATCAAGTATTAAGCAATTTGTTAAAAAAAATAACAAATAATGTTCAAGGTTAAATGTTCAATGCTCAATCAGGAAGTAAAATGAATAAGCCGTATGATGAAGATAATGTTGTGTTGAATAAGTCTTTTGATTTCGCATTGAAAATTATTGAACTTTATAAGTTTCTCAAAAACAAAAATGAATTCGTTATATCTAAACAACTCTTAAGATCTGGAACAAGTATTGGTGCAAATATTGAGGAAGCTAATGCGGCTCAAACTAAAAAGGATTTTGCAACTAAGATGTCTATTGCATCAAAAGAAGCTCGAGAAACCCGCTATTGGCTCAGACTACTAAATAAAAGTAAACTAGTAGATTATGACTACAATAGTTATCTAAACAATATTGATGAATTAATTAGAATTATTACTGCGATTGTTAAAACAGCTCAATCTAATTTAGCCAAACATTGAACATTGAGCATTTAACATTCTTAACGGAGTTAAAATGAAACCAAATTTCAAAAACATAAAACTAAACTTTGAATCAAAATCCATTTCTAAAAAAGAGTGGGAAGAAAAATTTAAAGCAGAAACAGGGAAATCTGTTAAAGATTTTATTTGGGAAACAATGGAACAGATTCCTGTTAAGTCGCTTTATACAAAAGATGATTTAAAGGATCTTGATCACGTTAATTATCTTTCCGGGCTGCCGCCATTTTTACGCGGACCTTATGCAACAATGTATGTTCAGCGTCCATGGACGATTAGACAATATGCTGGATTTTCAACGGCTGAAGAAAGCAATGCTTTTTATAGACGTAATCTTGCAGCAGGACAAATGGGTCTATCTGTTGCATTCGATCTTGCAACTCATCGCGGTTACGATTCAGATCATCCAAGAGTTGTTGGTGATGTTGGCAAAGCCGGTGTTGCAATTGATTCAATCGCTGATATGAAAATTCTTTTCGATCAGATTCCGCTTGATAAAATGTCTGTATCGATGACGATGAACGGTGCGGTGCTCCCTGTGCTCGCATTTTATATTGTTGCAGCTGAAGAACAGGGTGTAAAACACGAACAGCTAATGGGGACAATTCAGAATGATATTTTAAAAGAATACATGGTGCGCAACACTTACATTTATCCGCCGGAAGTTTCTATGCAGATTGTTGCAGATATTTTTAAGTTCACTGCTAAGAACATGCCTAAGTTTAACAGCATATCAATTTCAGGTTATCACATGCAGGAAGCCGGCGCTACAGCTGATCTTGAAATGGCATACACGCTTGCTGATGGTTTGGAATATGTTCGCACCGGAATAAAAGCCGGAATGGACATTGATGAATTTGCACCTCGACTTTCATTCTTTTGGGCGCAGGGAATGAATTACTTTATGGAAGTTGCAAAGATGCGCGCCGCAAGATTGATCTGGTCAAAAATGATTAAGCAGTTCAATCCTAATAATCCCAAATCAATGTCGTTAAGAACTCACTCTCAAACTTCGGGCTGGAGTTTATCTGAACAAGATCCGTTTAACAATGTTGTTCGTACCTGCATTGAAGCAATGGCAGCTATACTTGGTCACACTCAATCACTTCATACAAATTCTTTGGATGAAGCAATCGCACTGCCAACAGATTTTTCTGCACGAATTGCACGTAACACTCAGCTTTATTTACAGGATGAAACTTACATTACAAAAGTTATTGATCCCTGGGGCGGCTCTTATTATGTTGAAGCTTTAACTGACGCTCTGCTTAAAAAGGGATGGGAACATATTCTTGAAGTTGAATCCTACGGCGGAATGACAAAAGCAATTGAAGCTGGAATCCCTAAAATGCGAATTGAAGAAGCATCTGCCCGCAGACAAGCAAGAATTGATTCCGGACGAGAAACCATTGTTGGCGTTAACAAATATAGATTAGATAAAGAAGATCCGATTGAAATTTTGGAAGTTGATAATACCGCAGTAAGATTATCACAAATAAAAAGATTGAATGACGTAAAGAAAAACAGAAACGATGCGGATGTAAAACAAGCGCTTGATGCACTTACCAAATGTGCGGAGACAGGCGAAGGAAATTTATTAGAACTTTCCATTATTGCAGCAAGAGCGCGTGCAACACTTGGAGAAATTTCATCAGCAATTGAAAAAGTAAGCGGAAGGTATAAAGCCGTGACAAGAACAATATCAGGTGTTTACAGCAGCGAGTACGCAAAAGATGACGAACTATTTGAACAGGTTCGCAAAATGACAGATGAGTTTGCAAAACACGAAGGCCGCCGCCCAAGAATATTGATTGCAAAAATGGGACAGGATGGACATGACCGCGGTGCAAAAGTAGTGGCAACAGCTTACGCCGATATGGGATTTGATGTTGATGTTGGTCCGCTTTTTCAAACTCCCGAAGAAACCGCACAGCAAGCAGTTGAAAACGATGTTCACATTGTTGGAATGAGTTCACTCGCGGCCGGACATAAAACTTTATTGCCGCAGCTTATCGAAGAATTAAAAAAGCTAGGCAGAGAAGATATAATTGTTATTTGCGGCGGCGTTATTCCCGCACAGGATTATGATTTTCTTTACGAACACGGAGCTTCTGCAATTTTTGGCCCGGGTACAAAAATTCCCGCAGCAGGGATTAAAATTATGGAGTTGGTTAAGGAGAGGTTTTAAAACAAGTTAACGCCGATTATTTTGTGTTGCTTAATTCGGATGTAGAGGTAACTCCAAATTGGATTCAGCCGGTAATCGATTTAATGGAAAGTGACCCAAAAATTGCTTCTGCG
>JBDTRQ010000429.1:0-5442 GCA_039931535.1 Ignavibacteriota bacterium | reverse complement strand
ACGAAGCCGGAATAAAAGGTGCTTCATCGTTGGTGTTTTATAATAATTAATTCTTAGGTCGCACTTCGCGAAGCTTTGTTCACAGCGGTCTGTTTTAATTGTGATTATATTTGTATAACGCTTATGTCATCCTTCGTCTTCGCTCAGGATGACAAATGGTTTAAAAATAATTTCTCATTAAACTTTTTAAAGATATTGAGTTCATCCTTAAATGTCTTCTTTATTAAAAAGAAGATGAACAAATATTCTAAAGTAGAAATTCCTATCTTATCTAAATGGGGAGGGATGAATTATTTAGTTTTATTGCTGTTCTTTATTTTTATAACAGATTTAACATTCCCCCAGCAAAACGATTCACTATTTATTTCTTCAGATTCATTATTATCTAAAATAGATTCACTTCAAACTGAAAAACCAAAAGGTAAAACTTTTGATGTTGATACAACTGTGTTCGCTTCATCTAAAGATTCTTTAATTTTTTTAGTAAAAGATAAAAAGATGAAGATTTATGGCGAGGGTAATATCAGTTATAAAACTACAGAAATCAAAAGTGCAAATATTTTTATTGATTTTAACAACAACGATATTGATGCTGAAGGAATTCCATCCGATTCTTTACCTGCAATTCTAATCGGAACACCAATATTAAAAGAAGGATCCGAAGTTTACGACGGCAAAACGATGAAGTACAATTTTAAATCCGGTCGCGGTTTGCTTTCGCTTGTAAGAACTGAAATGGATGGTTCTTATTACACAGGCAAAAAAATTAATAAAGTTGATAAAGACACTTATTTTATTGAAGATGGAATGTTTACCACATGCGATGATTCAACTTGCCCACATTATTATTTTACAGCAAGTAAGATGAAAGTTATTCACAAGCAGCAGCTTGTAGCAGAATGGATATTTATAAATTTTGGCGGCGTACCTTTACCAATTCCATTGCCGTTTGCTGTCTTTCCGATTGAGTCCGGAAGAAGATCAGGAATAATTCCACCAGCTTTTGGCAGTGATGCAACTTATGGCACATACTTTTCTCGCTTTGGATATTTTTGGGCAATAAACGATTACATGGATTTAAATGTAACTGCCGATTATTACACGCACGGAAGTTATAAATTAAATAGCAGATATAGATACACGAAACGATACACTTATTCTGGAAATGTTGAAGCTAGTTATGGAAAACTTTTAAATGGAGAATTAACAGACTTTAATCATTCGGAGCGTATCGATTGGCAATTGAAGATAAATCATAACCAAACTCTTACCCCAACCAGCAGGCTTGATGCTAAATTAGAATTTCTATCAGGAAATAATATTAATCGAAATGTTACAGATTTTAATGAAGTTCTTAGAACTGATGCAATTTCTAATGCCACATATTTTAAACAATGGGAAGAATCGGGAAACAGTTTATCGTTAAGTTATTCGCGCACTCAAAATTTTCAAAACAATAATATTTCCGAGATACTTCCAAACTTAAATTTTTCACTCGCACAATCTTATCCTTTTAGAAATAACACAGGCTCGCAGGAATGGTATGAGACATTTGGCTACAGCTATTCGGGACAGTTTCAGAATAATAGAAATAAAGTTGATGGCGATCTAAAAATACGTGGCGGAATTCAACACAACATTAATGCATCTTTATCACCTAAAATCGGTTACTTCAGTATATCTCCAAATTTTAGATACAACGAAAGCTGGTACAATAAACAAATCACAAAAAATATTGCGTATGATGATACCGGCGCTTATTATATAAAAACAGATGATGTAAAAAAGATTAGTCAGGTCAGAACTTTTTCTATGGGAGTTTCGGCATCAACAAAATTTTATGGAATGTTTAATATTAATGCGCTTGGTGTGAATGCTGTAAGACATATTGTTACTCCTTCAATCAGTTATAATTATGCACCAGACTTTTCAACTCCATTTTGGGGATATTATAATTCGTACAAAGATTCCAGCGGCAATGATGTTGAGTACAGCAAGTTTGAAAGAGAAATATTTGGAAAACCTTCAAATCAAGAACAGCAAAACATTAATTTTTCAATCGGCAACCAGTTTGAGATGAAAACAAATGTTAATCCGAACGACACAACATCTAAAGAAAATAAATTTCAGCTTTTAAATCTTAATGCTTCTATGGGATATAACTTTGCTGCAAAGAATTATAATTTTTCCGATTTGAACTTGAGTTATCGCACACAGCTTGGCAGCTTAATTAGTTTTTCAGGAAGTTCAACTCTTTCTCCTTATGATTATGATGAAAACGGCAGAGTGGATAGATATTTAACAAGTCACGGCAAAGGTTTTTTAAGACTAACAAATACTAATTTTTCAGTTTCACTTTCTCTTTCAGGTGATAAAATTACTTCATCAGAAACAGATAAGAAAACTACAGCTCAGCAAGACCAATATTTACAGGCTTCGGAACGCAGTATTTATCAAGGCTTGTATAATGATAAAGAAGCAGATTTTTCTATTCCATGGGATATATCACTTAATTACTATTACAATTTATCAAGACGAATCCCAACTGAAGAAATTACTTCATCAAGTGTTAGCGGAAGTTTAAATTTTAATCTTACACCTAATTGGAAATTTTCTGTAACAGGAAGTTACGATCTTAAACAAAAAGAATTTGCCGCTCCACAGATAAGGATCTCACGCGATTTACATTGCTGGACAATGAATTTTACATGGAATCCGATTGGCTCATTTAGGGGATACAATTTTGAGATAAGAGTTAAAGCTCCGCAATTGCAGGATTTAAAAATAACCAAACGCGATAAGTTTTATGATGGAAGATAGCTTTGCTTAATTATATAATTGATGGAAATAATCTAATTGGAAAAATCTCATCATTAAAGAGCTTACAGAATAAAGATAGGCAAGCATCCCGCGAAAAACTTGTTTACATGCTTGATCGATTTTTCATCACAAAAAAAGCAAATGTTACATTGCATTTAGATGGACATCCAAATGAAAAGATAAATTCAACAAAGATGAAAATAATCTATTCAGAAAATCTAACTGCTGATGAAAAAATTAAGAAACAGATTTCACAATCCAAATCACCACGAAATATTATTGTAATCACATCAGATTCTAATCTTGCACAATTCGCCAAGGTTTGTTCAGCAGCCGTCATTTCCAGCGAATCATTTGTCGTGGAAATGAATAAAGTATCATCAAATGCAGATGAAGAAGCTATAATCAAATCAATGAATAATATTGATGAGTTTAAAAAACTTTTTGGTGTTGACGATAAGTAGAAAAAAAATCTTGAACGCTAAGGTTTTTTTAAAAAATATACTTATTATCAAATTATCATTTAATAGAATTAACTAATCATCAAACAAGGAGAACACATGAAATATAGATCTACAACTTTCCATACCAATTTACTCTTTGGGGTAATTGCGACTTTAATTATTTCTACAAATCTGTTTGCGCAGATTGATAACCCTTTAACCGACCATGTACCGATGGAGTATATTAAATATATTCAAGGTTATCAAAGTGATGCTTCAGATGCGGTTATTACAGATGGCAGCGGTTATGATAACTTTAATTTGGGAACTGCTTTTGCAGAACCGCATTTAGTGCAAAATCCAAATAATCCATTACAGTACTTTACATCATTTAATACTAACAGTGCATATCGTACGAATGATGCGTTTAATTGGATAATGAGTTCACCACCTTTTGGTGCATCCACTTATGGTGACCCTGTAAATGCTTATGACAGCTTAGGAAATTTGTTTTATGAAAATATGTCTGGCTCAGGCGGAGTTCAAAATTGCCGAGTTATTAAATCGACAAATAACGGAACAACATGGGGTTCATCAGTAATTGCAGTTTTAGGTGTCGATAAAAACTGGATTGCCGCGGATCAAACCTCAGGTCCCTACGCAAACTATCTATACACTGTTATGACAGACAGCGTCGGTGGAAGTTTTTATAGAAGTACTAATAGTGGTACAAGTTTTACAAGTACAACTTCTTTTGCAACACAATCATTACCGGGAATGATGGTAGCAGTTGGATCAAATACAGTTGGCGGTGATACAGCAGGTGGTTGTGTTTATGTTGTTACAAATTCAGGTAGTTCTTTTGGTTCTACTTATACTTTTTATGTTTCAACGAATGGCGGAACTACTTTTTCACTAAAGTCTGTACAAAACTTTTCCGGTTATGTTGGAACAAATGTCAGCGGCAGAAATTCCGTACAGAATATGAGAACAAGACCTTATCCATTTATTACTGCTGATAATAGCTATGGACCAAACAGAGGAAGATTATATTTAGTATATGCATCGAACACTCCTGCTGGTAATGGAAACAAACCTGATATCTTCTGCAGATATTCAACCAATCAGGGAACATCATGGTCTGCAGCGGTAGTTGTTAATGATGATATAAACACAACTGCAAATAATCAATGGCATCCATCAATCTGGTGTGATAAAACATCCGGCAGATTATTTGTAAAATGGATGGATACACGCGATACACCAACAAGTGACAGTGCGCATATTTATGCAAGCTATTCTGATGACGGTGGATTAACCTGGGCTGAGAATCAAAGAATTACAACAGCAAAGATGAAAATTAATTGTTCAACTTGCGGCGGCGGTGGAACACCTCGTTATCAAGGTGATTATGATGCTATTACAGCGCTTGATAATCAATCATTAATGGCCTGGACTGATTTTAGAGCCGGATCATTTGGAAGTTATGTTGGATTCTTTCCTGATTATGCAATGCAAGTATCGCCCGCAGTAGATTCTATTGCTAATGATGTTGATTCCGTTTTTTACAGTGTAAACATTCCAAGTGTAAAACTGTACGATACCGATGTGATATTTTCTGCAATTGTTAGTCCAACCCCTGCAATGGGAAATATTAACATCAGTTTTCCAAGCGGAAATACTCTATCAACTTTCCCTGGCAGCGTGCCTATGAAAGTAACAACAAGCGGAAATGTGCCTGTTGCAACTTATACAATTACAATTACTGGTAACGGACCAAATGGAACACCTGTTCATAAAAGGACTGTTTCATTAGTAGTTGGCATGATTGTGCCTGTCGAGCTTACAGCATTTAACGCTTCTGTAAATAAAAACGATGTTGTACTTAACTGGACTACAGCAACTGAATTAAACAATCTTGGATTTGATATTCAAAGAAAAGGTAAAGATAACACTTATCAATCAGTCGCATTTATTAATGGAAAAGGAACAACTACTGAAACAAATGAATACTCATTTACAGATAAAACTGTTGATGCTGGTACATATACATACAGACTAATGCAAAAAGATTACGATGGAACTTTTGCATACTCACAAGAAGTTGAAGTTGAGATAAGTTTGCCATTGGAATATTCACTTGAACAGAATTATCCAAATCCGTTTAACCCAACAACAA
>JBDTRQ010000428.1:0-5890 GCA_039931535.1 Ignavibacteriota bacterium | reverse complement strand
AAGTTAAATTAAATGTTGTTCCGCTCATTATCTTAGTCCAACTACTGCCATTGTAATGCGCAATATTTCCATTATTCCCAACTGCATATAAATCATTACTGCTACTGCCCCAGATTTTGTTGATCCAATTGTTGAACACAGCATCAGATAATTCAATTGATTTGTATGCTGAACCATTCCAATGAATGATTTGATCTAAACCAATCCAAACATCATTGGCATTAAATGCAAAAATAGATTTCATTGGGGCAAGAAATGATTGACCATGACTATTTTTAAAGTACACGCTTTCTGGTTTCCAACTATTACCATCCCACTTAATTAGGTTATACAAATTCGGATCAGGATTACCAAGTGAATCATTCATATAAATCTCACCAACAGCCCAAATGTTGTTTTCATCAATTATGGCTACATCGTAAAGTACACTGCTACTGTGCTGTCCAAACTCAAAAGTTTGCCAGGTAAAATTGTGGCTGGTTGTATCTAAGGTAGTAAATGTAACGGGATTGCTTTTTATTTCTGTGCCGTCGTCATAAGTTACAGCATCAAATTTGTAATTTGTATTTGGCAGCAGGTCATCAAAATAGAATAGTGAATCCGATTGCCCAAGTCTTATAGTTTGTATTATCTCATCATTTTTTTTGAGATAAATATTTGCGGTCTTATCGTTATTGCCAACCTGTACTTCAATCCATGCTTCTGTGCAGGAAAAATCTCTTAATCCCAAACCCAGCGCAGGAGGCGGAAAAAGCGGTCCACGCTCGTGGCAGGAATTAAACAAAAGAAAACTAAAACCAAGCGCAAGAGAAATAAATAATAACTTCATCATAAGCCCCGAATAAAAATAAATACTGTGTAATTTTACAAAATTATTTACGTTAGAAAAACCCCACCTAACCTCCCCTTTCGTAAAGGGGAGGAACTTTTTTACTCCCTCCCTTTAAGAAAGGGAGGGTTGGGGAGGGTTCCTTTTTGCAGCTTTTTAACTTTTTGAGTAATAATTTCAATCACCTCATCATTACTCTGATTTACTACTTTATTTGTAAATCGTAAAAACGTTATTCCAAGTTTTTCAATATAATTCTGTCTTTCTTTATCATAATCTATTGCATCTTGATTTACAAAATGCGAATCACCATCAATCTCAATTGCTAAATGCAATCGCGGACAATAAAAATCCAGGGCATAATAATCAACACTAAACTGTCTTAAAAATCTTTCATTTAATATTTGTTTTTTTCTAATGTAAGTCCAAACAATTTTTTCAGCAACGGTGGAATTTTTTCTGAGGATTCTTCGTTTTTCTTTTTCAGAAGTTTTGTTAAAAAGTTGTGTCATAATCTTGTTCCTTGTTAATTCCGAACCCCACCTAACCTCCCCTTTCACAAAGGGGAGGAACTTTTGGTTTCGCCCCTTTCATAAAAGTGAAGAACTTGTATTCCTTTCCAAAGGAAAGGAATTACCTACTCCCTCCCTTTACGAAAGGGAGGGCTGGGGAGGGTTCTTTACTCATTTTGCATTTCAAGTTCATAGCTTTTACGGTATTTTTTTATACCGTTAAAAACATACTCAGCAAATTTTTGCTGACCTGAAGATGAGCTTAAATGTTTTGCATCATTCATATTAGAAAGGAATCCGCTTTCTAAAAGCACACTTGGCATTGAAGCGCCAACAAGCACATAAAATCCTGCCTGCTTTACTCCGCGCGAAGAAAGTGTTGGATGTTTACTGAATTCATTATTCAAATTTTCAGCAAATCTTTCTGAATATTTCATATAAGATGAGTGCGCCATGCTAACAAGAATAAAATTTTCATCAGTAAGTTTTTCATATCTGTTGGGATTTTCTTCATACTGTATTACGCTGTTTTCAAACTCTGCAATAGAAATTGCTTCCTTCGTTCTGCCGGGACGAAGCAAGTAAACTTCAAAACCATTTGCAACACTCGGTTTTTTAGGTGTGGAGTTACAATGAATTGATATAAAAAGTTTTCCATTATTTTCGTTAGCAATCTTTCCGCGTTTGTAAAGATCGATAAACACATCGGTTTTACGCGTGTAAACAACCTTAACATCTTTCATATTTTCTTGTATCAGTTTGCCAAGCTTAAGTGCAATCGCAAGATTAATATCTTTTTCTTTAACTCCATTTACACCAATTGCACCGGCATCTTTTCCGCCATGTCCGGCATCTATAACAATTACATCAAACTCCCATTTTTCCTTTAACTTATTTGATGAACTGTTATCCTTAAATAATTTATTATGAATTGTAATTTGAATATCATTGCTCTTATCGATATTCATAACTTCATTTGCAGAATACTCTTTGCCAACAGTAATATAGATAACAGCATCAGCGCCAAGGTTTTTTGCTTCAACTTTTTTTACAACTCCATCTGTACCGCTGTAATTTAATTTTTCAATATCAACACTAACTTTTCTAAAAGTTAAAGTAAGTACATTATTTTTAAATGCACTTAAGTAAGATGGAATTCGTTTGTTGGATTTTACAGTTATTAATGTTCCGTTAGCTTTTTCATTAAGAATGATACCTGTTATATTAAACGCGCTCGGTGTTTCCGTTGTTGGAATTAGAATATCTTCTTTAATTTTTCCGATAACAATTTTATTTGGCGGCTCAAAACTTAATTCTTTCCCATAAGCAGTTTCCAGAGTTTTTAGACTGTACTTTAACGGGACAAAAACTTTATTATTAATAAGATAAGTCGATGTTGGAAGCTGAATAGTAATTTGTCTGTCGCCATTCTTCTCATTTAAAATCAAAAAAGGACTTCTTGCGGATGCTTTAACAAAATATTTATCAAACTTAACTTCTATTTTTTTTGCATCATCATTGTAGTAATAATTTACTCCAAGTACATCTGCAAAATCCTTAAATGAAAAATAAATTGTTCCTTCGCGAACATAGGCGGGAATATTTTTCATTCCATCTTTTGTAACAACTAAAACATTATTACCATCCTGTGCAAAAGATTGAAATGCTAATTGAACTACTAAAAATATCGTAACAAAGAAAACTGAAAATAATTTCATACTAAAAATTCGTTTAACCTATAAAGGGAATTAACATTCCGATTTTCTTTTTAAAGTTTCTAAAATTTTCACCAAAATGTTTTTCAAGAAGTTTATCTTCCAAAGAAGCGCGCATAAATAAGAATGGAAGCAGAATTACAGCAAGCGGCGCAAGAATTAAACTTAGGGTGGCAAATGCCGCGCCAATATCCATTAAAAATTGAGAGAGATACTGCGGATGACGAACTATTTTAAATGGTCCCGCAGTAACAAGTTCATGATTTTTTTTGATTGCAATATCCTGTGAGTAATTCTCACCCAAAACATTTGTTGCCCAAATTTGAATCCAGGAAAAGATTAGATAAAAAGCTAATCCAATAATTCTAATTGTTTGGTACTCAGCCTTATATTCTAGCGTTCCGATTTGGAATAAACTTACAATCAAAACAATAAGAGTTACTGTTGTAAAAACAACAGGCAAAGTTTGTAAGTAAGTTTTTGGTTTATCTTTAAAAACTCCGACTTTATCTCTAATGCCTTTTTTAGCCGCACCGATATTTGCCCCAAATGTTGCGATGATGTTAAGTCCGATGATAATATTAATTGGATCCATTTTATTCTTTGATATTGTTAAAACTATATTTAGTACGCATTAATGATTTTGCGGCAAAAAAAATATGCCACAAACCTGCCTGCGGTAGGCAGGAACACCAAGACTCAAAATATCACAAAAAAGAATTAGCTCTCTTTTCCATACTTTTTCATAATTGCTGTCCACTCCTCTATACTTAATTGTTCAGATTCTTCAATTAACATAATTGGAATATCGTCCTCAATTCTGTAACGCCTTCTCGTTGCTTTATCAACAGAAACAAGCATGTTTCCATCAAGTACAAGATCTGCTTTAGTTTCCGGGCAGCATAAAATTTCCAGAAGTTCTTTACTAATCATTTTATCCTCAATATGATTTTTATCTAATTACTTAAAGATAAAACAATTTCTTCAAACAGTTTTAGTAATAATTGTGGATGTCTGATTGTGATCTTCATCAGTGAACTAAAATTATTTTTAAAAATTTTAGAATCGGGCTTGTTTGTTTTCAATTCCTGATTTAAGTTTGAACGAACGTTTAATCAAAAAAAAAATATGAGCCCGAGAACAAAAGACCAATTTGAAAAGATTCGTAATAAAAGCCGAGAAAAAATCGAAAAAATAGCACTTGAGCTTTTTGCGATAAAAGGTTATCACGCAACATCCATTTCACAAATCGCGGAAAAGGCTGGCATTTCCAAAGGTTTACTCTACAATTATTATGAAAATAAAGAACAACTCTTAAACTCAGTGATAAGGAAAGTGTATGATGAAATTATGCAGATTGTGCAAATGAAAGAAAATCTTTCCGCTGAAAAACAAATCGAACAAATAATTATTCAGACGATTAATCACTTAAAAGAAAACATAACCTTTTGGAGATTATCTCTTTTTTTAGTTAATCAATCTAATGTGCAAAAAAACTTAACAAAACTTTATAAAAAAATGAGAGATGATTATTTAGAATATGTTGTAAAACTTTTTAAAGAAATTGGTTCAAAAAATCCAATGATGGAAGCAATTACTCTGGGAACCTTGTTTGATGGAATAGGATTGAATTATGTAACTGCGCCACATGGCTATCCTATCGATGAAATGAAAAATTATTTAGTTGAAGTATTTGCAAAAAACAAAAAGGTTAAAAATGTTTAAAAATAATTTTTATTTAGTAATGATTCTCTTATTAGTGCAACTTACTACATATGCACAAGATGCTACCGAGATTGTTAAAAAAGCTGATGAGTTGATGCGCGCAAAATCTAACTACTCAGAAACTACAATGGAAATTGTTAAATCAGATTGGTCAAGAAAAATAGGAATGAAAGTCTGGGCACTTGAACCAGACTTTGCAATAATATATATAACTGAGCCTGCACGCGATAAAGGAACAGTTACGCTCAAAAGAAAAAATGAAGTGTGGAACTGGCTGCCTTCAGCGCAAAAAGTTATAAAAATTCCACCATCAATGATGCTGCAAAGCTGGATGGGAAGCGATTTTACAAATGATGATCTGGTTCGGGAATCTTCGGTAATAAAAGATTACTCACACAAACTTCTTGGTGAAGAAAAATTGGATAAAATGAATTGTTATAAAATCCAGCTTACACCCAAACCGGATGCCGGGGTTGTTTGGGGAAAAATAATTGCATGGATTGTTAAAGACAGTTATCTGGAACCTAAAGTAGAATACTACGATGAAGATGGATTTCTTGTTAAAAAATTTATTGGAAGCAATCAACAAAAAATGGATGGAAGAAATATTTTTACACATTGGGAAATGATTCCCGAAGATAAGCCCGGCAATAAAACAATTATGGATTACAATAAAATCCAGTTTAACATCAAAACAGATGAATCATTTTTTTCTGAACAAAATATGAAACGTGTAAGATGAACACGTATATAAAACTTGCCTGGAGAAATTTATGGCGGAATAAAAAGAGAACTCTGATTGCCTCATCATCCTTGCTGTTTGCTGTGCTTCTTGCTTTAATTATGCGTTCAATGCAGCAAGGTTCTTATGATTATATGATTGATTATTCAGTTCGAATGTACACAGGCTATATACAAATACATGGGAAAGATTATTGGGAAAAAAAATCACTCGATGAAAGTATGCTGGTTAACAAAAAACATTTATCGGAACTTAAAAATATTAAAGGAATCAGTTTAACAATTCCAAGATTTGAAACTTACAGTCTTATTTCTTATGGTAACAAAACTAAAGTAGCACAAATAACAGGTATAAATCCCAGATTAGA
>JBDTRQ010000427.1:0-11323 GCA_039931535.1 Ignavibacteriota bacterium | reverse complement strand
TATCACGCAGTTCAGCAGCCTTTTCAAACTCAAGATTTTCAACCGCACTTTGCATACGTGTTTTCAAATCTTTTATAAGATCATCAGTTTTTCCTTTTAGAAGTTTTACAACTTCATCAACCATTTCATTATATGCTTTTGCACTGATAAGATTTTCACACGGTCCATCGCATTTTTTTATATGGTAATCCAAACAGACTTTAAATTTTTTATCTGCAATATTTTTTTCTGTAAGGTCAAGTTTGCAGCTTCGGATTCTAAATATCTGGTTTATCATCCTTAATGAGCCGCGCATACTTCTTACATCAGTATAAGGACCAAAATATTTTGAGCCGTCGTTATAAACTTTTCTTGTTGGATAAATTCTTGGGAATAATTCGTTTGTAACTTTTATAAACGGAAAAGATTTATCGTCCTTGAGATTAACATTATATCTAGGTTTTAATTCTTTTATAAAATTACTTTCAAGAATTAATGCTTCAAGTTCGCTGTCGGTAACAACAAGCTGCAAGTCATCAATCTTGCTAACCATTACAACAGTTTTTTCTGAGCCTGGGTTTTCTTGAAAATAACTTCTTACGCGGTTTTTAAGATTCTTAGCTTTTCCAACATAAATTACTTTACCATTCTTGTTAAAGAATTGATAAACACCGGGAGAAGAAGGTAAGTTTTTTAAGTTAGTTTCTAATTTAGAATTCATAGCTCAAAGATAACAAAATTCATTCCGCCGATTTTAGTTCTTAATCACAGAAATCAGCGGATATAAAGTTTGATAATAAAAATTGTATAGAAAATTTTACTCAGGCAAAACAGTATTCTTAGCAATAACAACAATACCGGTTTCAGTTACAGTAAATTTTTTCTTGTCGCCTTCAGGATCAAATCCAACTTCGTAACCTTCGGGTATAATAACGTTTTTATCGATAATCGCTCGCCTAATTCTTGCGTGTCTGCCAATCACCACGTTATTCATAATTATAGAATCTGTTATGTACGAATAACTGTTTACCTTTACATTCGATCCGAGCAGTGATCTTTCAACCAAACCTCCGGATACAATTGTGCCGTCGCAAACTAAAGAGTTTAAAGTTCTACCAACTCGTTCACCTTCGTGCGATACTGTTTTTGCAGGCGGATATTGATATTGATATGTTCTTAAAGGCCATTCAGGATCGTAAAGATTAAAATCAGGAATAACACTTATCAAATCCATATTTGCAGCGTAATAACTATCAAGGGTTCCAATGTCTTTCCAGTACGGTTGAGTTTTTTTATTTTCATCCTGAAATCGATAAGCAATAACTTTTAATTTTGATTGCACCATGTATGGAATAACATGCTGTCCAAAATCATAATTCTTAATTTTTTTTGATTCCATTTCCAGCAAAACTTCTCTTAACACTTTAGCATTAAAAACATAAATACCCATATTAACAAAGGAGTAACCAGGTTTATCCGGAATCTGCGGAGGGTTAGCTGGCTTTTCAATAAAAGATTCAACATTATGTTTATCATCAACACCAACAATACCAAATCTGCTTGCTTCATCTTTCGGAACTTCTATACATGCAATTGAAAGGTCTGCCTCTTGATCGATATGATTATCAAGAAATCTTAGATAATCCATTTTGTAGATATGATCGCCGCCAAGTATTAAAACCCATTTTGCTTTTTTATCAGAAAATAAATTTAAGTTTTGATGAATTGCGTTTGCAGTTCCAAGATACCATTCGTTGTTTAATTTTCTTTGCGGCGGAACGGAGTAAATAAATTCTCCAAGTTCAGGATTAAAAATGCTCCACGCTTCGTAAAGGTGCATGTTTAGGGAGTCGGATTTATATTGCGTAAGCACATAAACTCTTCTAAAACCTGAGTTAAGACAATTGGAAAGTGCAAAATCAATGATTCTGTATTTACCGCCAAACGGCACTGCTGGTTTACTTCTAACAGCGGTTAGAGGATGAAGTCTTTGACCTTCTCCACCAGCCATTATCACTGTTATTGTATCTCTTAATATTGAAGAACCGGGCGAGATCATATATACTCCTTAAATTTACACTAAAATATATTGAATTATCGTTTGTTTGGCAATTAAACAAATGGTTAAATTATTTTTACTTGTTATAAATAATTTTTATTTAGAAAGTATTGTCCCTGTATGATTAAACAGTTTTACATATCAGTCTTGTTACTTTTTTTTGTTTTGATTATCAGCAGCTTTGTGTTTGCTCAGAATGGATTGATTTTATCGGATAAAAAAAATCCGGTAAGTGATTTACAAAAACAAATAGATGTTCTTCATTATGATCTTAAATTTGATCTAAATACAAATGATAAAATATTAACCGGTGATGCAATAATAACAGCAGTTAAAAACCAATACGAAAATTTTAATTCACCATCCAGTTCAAATAACAAACTTGAACTTAAACCTGAACTTGATCCTACCTCATCGGCAGGCAAGCTTGAGCTTAATCTCTACGACAACATGGAAATTTTAAGCTTAACAGTTAATAACCTGCTTGTTGATTATATAAGAAAGAAGAATCGAATTTTAATCAAACCAAATGAACTACTAATTGATACCTTTACAATTGAAATAAAATATAAAGGCACACCGCAGCGAAGCGGATTTGATGGATTTGTTTTTGGAAATGTAAATGGACAATCGCTTGTATATAATATTAGTGAACCAATTTATGCATCAACGTGGTTTCCGTGTGATGATGATCCTGCAGATAAAGCTTTACTTGATGTTGAAATTACAAATGATTCACAATTTGTTTCCGTATCAAATGGATTGTTAGTATCAGAAACTAAATATGGAAATAAAAAAACTTATCACTACAAAACAGTTTATCCAATCTCAACATATCTAATTGCTGTTTACTCTGCTCCATACAAAACTTTCAATGATATTTATATTAGTCTAGATGGAAAAGACTCAATGCAAGTTAATTATTATACAATGCCTGAACATTTTGAAGATGCCAAGATTGATTTTGCTGATCACGTAGATTATATACAGACACTTGCTAAAATATTTGGTGAGTATCCTTTTATCAAAGAAAAATACGGCGTTGCAGAATTCCTCTGGAATTTTGGCGCGATGGAAAATCAAACCATTACCGGAATTGGTAACGCATTTGTTAGCGGGAATGATTTTTTTAGAGATACTTACGTTCACGAACTGGCTCATCATTGGTGGGGGAATTCTGTTGGTCCCAAAACTTGGAATGATATCTGGTTAAACGAAGGCTTTGCAACCTATTCCGAAGCTCTTTACGCGGAAGCAAAGCATGGTAAAGATGCGTTGATTTCTAAAATGCAAAGTAAGTTTAGCGATCATTTTAGTGGGACACTTTATGCACCAAAAGATCTTTTTGGTGAAACTGTTTATGATAAAGGCGCCTGGGTTTTGCACATGTTAAGATATGAAATAGGTGATAGTGATTTCTTCAAAACGCTTCATAAATATTATGATCTTTATAAATATTCTAATGCTTCTGTAGATGATTTTAAAAATGTTTGTGAAAATATTTCAGGCATCAATCTAAATAAATTTTTTGATCAATGGGTTTACACGGGAACAGATAATATTTTTTGCTCATACACGCTTTCATTTAAAGATAAAAACAAAAAAGAATGTGAAATAAATATTTATCAAAACCCACAGACTTATACGGAATTTCATTTTCCGCTTGATATAAAAATTGATTTTGTTGATGGCTCTTCCACAATCGAAAAAGTTTATGTTGATAAAATGGAAGCGGAATTTAATTTTAAATACGATAGTGAAATAGCAGCGATACAATTTGATCCTGATTCAAAACTGCTTGGAACTTTTGAAAAATCTTATTCTCACTAAGCATTTAATATGTTTTATTTCTTTTTGCATATCAGTAAATTTCAGATCAATAAAAATGATGCTGTGTGAATAAAACTTATCTCTTCATCTCCGATGTACATCTTGGTCTTCAATCCAAAGAAATTGAAGATAAAAAAGAAAGACTTCTTGTAAAGTTTTTAGAGTATGCTAAAGACAACTGCAGCGAACTTTTTATTGCCGGCGATCTTTTTGATTATTGGTTTGAATACAAAAGAGTTTATCAAAAAGGAAATTTTAGAACTCTTACTGCTTTACAAAATTTAACTGAGAGCGGAATTAAAGTTCATTACTTTATCGGCAATCACGATTTTTTTCATAAAGATTTTTTTGAAAAAGAAATCGGTGTAACACTTTATCGCGAAGAAAAAGAATTTCTATTAAACGGTAAAAAAATTTTTATAGGGCACGGAGATGGTCTTGTAAAAAATGATCTTGGTTACAATATTTTGAAGAAGGTTTTACGAAATTCCTTTACACAATGGTTATACGGTTGGCTGCATCCGGATTTTGGTGTTGGAATTGCAAGCCGAACAAGTAAATCAAGCCGTGATTACACAACAAAAAAAGATTACGGTCAAGAAGATGGTCTGTTTGATGCTGCTAAAACTAAAATTGATGAAGGAAACGATTTTGTTTTGTTTGGGCATCTGCATAAAAGATGTTTTATTAATTATAAAAGCGGAACTTATATAAATCTCGGTTCCTGGATTGATAAACCTTGCTACGGAAAATTTACAGACAATTTTGAAATTATTGATTTGAATTAGAAAAGAGTTTTTAAATTATGGCTAAATCACAAAAGAAAAATAACAACAATAAAAAAACTAAATGGATTGTTTGGGGATCAATTGTATTTGTTTTTCTTGCGCTCTCAATTTACACATACGTTGGATTACCTTCACTTGATGAACTTGAAAATCCAAAACCTGTTCTCGCAAGCAGAGTTTTTTCTGCTGATGGTGAATTGATAGGACAATTTTACATTGAAAATAGAATTGAAACTGATATTGATAGTCTACCGCCTTATGTGCTTAAGGCTTTGATCGCAACTGAAGATAGGAATTTTTATGATCATTGGGGTGTTGATGTTCCGCGTTTCTTTAAAGCAATGGTAAAAAATCTTTTCTCACTTTCTTTGCGTGAAGGCGCAAGTACCATTACTCAGCAGCTTGCAAAAAATTTGTATGCATTAAAAGAGGGAAGGGAAAACGTTCTTGATAAAGGTGTTAGAAAAATTCGAGAATGGATTTCTGCAATTCAAATCGAAAAAACTTTTACAAAAAATGAAATTGCGGAATTATATCTTAACGTTTCCTATTTTGGAAGAAGCGCTTATGGAATTGAATCCGCATCCAAAGTTTATTTTAATAAGCGCGCAAAAGATTTAACACTGCCAGAAGCTGCATTATTTGTTGCACTTCTAAAATCATCTGTAAACTATGATCCGGTTGCGCACTATGAAACAGCGCTGCAAAGACGAAATCAGGTAATGTTTAACATGGTTGATACTGATATGCTTAGCGAAGATGAGTACAACCGCTTGAAACAACAGCCAATTCAGCTTGCATCCGAAAGATTAAGCCATGTAAAATCTGAAGCGCCGCATTTTCTTGAGTATATCCGCCAGCAAATGACTACACTTGCTGATAAATATGGTTTAGATCTTTACAGAGATGGACTAAATATTTATACTTCACTCGATATGCGAATGCAGCGGATTGCAAACCGATCTGCTAAAAAACATATTGCAGAGTATCAAATCTTATTTGATAAAAATTGGAGTTGGGATAAAAATAAAAGTTTGTTAACCAGTCTGATTGATAAAGCAATTAAAGATGATGCGCGATATAAAACTGAAACCGAAACCGGTGAAAAAGCAAAAGTTTATAACAAATTAAAATACGATGCTGAATTTATTGATTCAGTAAAAAAAGTTGCCGCTAAAGTTGAAGTTGGCTTTGTTGTACTTGATCCAAAAACCGGAATGATAAAAGCCTTAGTTGGTGGAGAAAATCAGGATTTTGGAAGAGGATTAAATCATGTAACAGGAATTAGAAGACAACCTGGTTCATCTTTTAAACCATTTGTTTATGCAACTGCAATTGAGAATGGATATTTTCCTGCAACTACAGTTTTAAATCAGCCGTTCAACTATAACGGATGGTCACCGGGCAATGCTGGAAATGATTACAGCGGTTATGAAACTTTACGCTGGGGTTTAGCAAATTCTGTAAATGTTATTGCAGGCAGATTAACAATCAGCGATATGGCGCCGCCATTTCAGGTTGTAAAATTTACACAGCGAATGGGAATAAAATCTCACATGGATGCATATCCATCAATTGCTCTTGGAACAGTTGAAGTTACTCCACTTGAAATGGTTTCTGCAATGGGAACCTTTGTAAATTCAGGTGTTCACATCGACCCAATTTCTATTTTAAAAGTTGAAGATAGAAATGGAATTGTGCTCGATGAGTTTGTGCCTGAATCAGTACAAGCAATTTCTCAGCAAACATCTTCTATAATTGTTGATATGATGACGGATGTAATTAATTATGGAACTGGCGCAGGAGTTAGAAGATATTTTCAATATCCTGCCGCAGGAAAAACAGGAACAACGCAAAAGTTTTCAGATGCATGGTTTGTTGGTGTTACTCCGGATTTAGCTGCAGGCGTTTGGGTCGGATTTGATGATCATAGAGTTAAATTTACAAATTGGTATGGGCAGGGCGGACGTGCGGCTTTACCAATTTGGGCGATTTTTATGGAAGGCGCTTATAAAGAATTAAAACTTCCATTAAAATATTTTACGCTTGCTGATGGAGTTGAGATGGCAACATTCTGTAAAGAAACAATGAACCTTGGTGATGCAAAATTAGCAACCGATGCCTGTCCCGAAACATATACAGATTTAGTTGATGCAAATAAAATGCCGGGCTATTGTGAAATCCATACAGGAAGCGGCGGTAGAATAATCCACGAAAATAAACAAGGCGATAGCCAGTGGTAGGTTTAATGTACAATGTAGAATGTACAATGTACAATTTTTAATAGTTCTTATAATAGAATTTTCTTAATTGTACATTCTACATTGTACATTCTACATTGTACATTATAAATTGAAAAGCCCGGATGGTGAAATTGTTGTAAATCTCTACGGGAGTGGACACGCTAATTGATTTATAAAATTTTTAATTTTTAATTGTTCATTTTTAATTGTTCATTTTTAATTGTTTTGCCCGAATGGCGAAATTGGTAGACGCGCTAGGTTCAGGGTCTAGTGGATGTACTTCCGTGGGGGTTCAAGTCCCCCTTCGGGCACAATTGAATTTAGAAATATTTATTTTACCAAGTCTTGACTTTAAATTCTTAATTTTGCTATCTTGGACTTAAGAAAAATGACAAAAGAAATTTTTAAGAATTAAAAAATACAGTGCAAACAAAAAATATAAATATCATCCTCATCAACATTATTATTCTTGGAATTATTATGCCACATAATGAGTGAGAATGGTAAATATTAAAGTTTAACAAAAGCCCTTCTCATAGTGAGAAGGGCTTTTTTATTATTTACTAATACAAAAAGAAATATTATGGAATTAAATAAACACAGTAAACATTTAACACAAAGTGATTCGCAACCAGCTTCGCAAGCAATGCTTTACGCATTAGGATTAAGCGAAGCGGATCTAGCCAAACCCTTTGTTGGAATTGCAAGTACTGGATTTGATGGTAACCCTTGTAATATGCATTTAAACAAACTTGCTTATGATATAAAGGAATCCACAAATAATGCTGATTTAGTTGGATTAGTATTTAACACAATTGGAGTTAGTGATGGAATTTCTATGGGAACTGAAGGGATGAGATATTCACTGCCATCGCGTGAAATAATTGCCGATTCAATCGAAACAATGGTAGAAGCTCATGGTTATGATGCAATAGTTACAGTTGTTGGATGTGATAAAAATATGCCCGGTGCTTTAATGGCAATGAATAGACTTAATCGACCATCTATAATGTTATATGGCGGCACAATCCGATCTGGATGTTATAATGGTGAAAAATTAAATATTGTATCTGCTTTTGAAGCCTGGGGAAAGAAAGTTTCTGGACAGATTTCGAAAGAGGATTATGAAAACATAATTAAAAATGCTTGCCCTGGTCCAGGTGCTTGTGGCGGAATGTACACAGCAAACACAATGGCAAGCGCAATTGAAGCGATGGGAATGAGTTTACCTTTTAGTTCTTCAAACCCTGCAGAGTCAAAAGAAAAACAGAATGAATGTTTAGAAATTGGAAAAGCAATCAAGATTCTGTTAGAAAAAAATATCAGACCTTCAGATATCATAACAAAAAAATCTTTGGAGAACGCTTTTACCTTAGTTACAATACTTGGTGGTTCTACAAACGCGGTTTTACATTTCATCGCAATCGCAAAGTCCGCTAAAGTTGATTTTACATTTAATGACTTCCAAAGAATAACTGATAAAACTCCTTTTCTAGCTGATCTAAAACCAAGTGGTAAGTATTTAATGGAAGATGTTCATCAGGCAGGCGGCACACCGGCAGTTATGAGGTATTTGCTTGAAAATAACTTTTTGCATGGTGATTGTTTAACTGTAACAGGAAAAACAATTTCAGAAAATCTTCAAAACGTCTCATCATTAAATCCAACTCAAAAAGTAATAGTACCAATACAAAATCCATTAAAGAAAACTGGTCATATTCAAATCCTATTCGGAAATCTTGCTGAACAAGGATCTGTAGCTAAAATAACTGGTAAAGAGGGATTAAAATTTGTTGGTTCAGCGAAAGTTTTTAACGGTGAATTTGAGGCGAATGAAGGAATAGAAAAACGATTGGTAAATAAAGGTGATGTTGTTGTAATAAGATATGAGGGTCCAAAAGGTGCACCAGGAATGCCAGAAATGTTAAAACCAACTTCAGCAATTATGGGTGCAGGATTAGGAAATGATATTGCGCTTATTACTGATGGAAGATTTTCTGGTGGTACTCATGGTTTTGTTGTTGGGCATATAACTCCGGAAGCTCAGTTGGGTGGATTAATTGCATTAGTTGAAGATGGCGATATAATTTCTATTGATGCTGAGAAACGATTACTTAGTCTTGAAGTTGATGAAGGAGAAATCCAACGAAGAAGATCTTTATGGAAAGCACCTGAATTAAAATCAAAAAGTGGTTGGTTAAAAAAATACACACAACTTGTTTCTTCTGCTTCTGAAGGTTGTGTAACAGATGAATTTGATAAATAATAAATTATTTAGAAGGAGAACTGAATGAAGGATGTGATGGAAAATAAATCGGCTAAAATTATTGAGAAAGTAAAAAGCAAAACAGAAGTAACAGAAAATATTTCTGGAGCTGAAGCAGTGGTTAAATGCTTAATTGCCGAAGGTGTCGATTTAGTTTTTGGTTATCCTGGAGGAGCAATTATGCCGGTTTATGATGCTCTTTATAATTATCAAGATAATGTAAAACATATTTTAACAAGACACGAACAAGGTGCAGTTCATGCGGCAGAAGGTTATGCGCGATCCACAGGAAAAGTTGGTGTTTGTATTGCAACATCTGGACCTGGTGCAACAAATCTTTTAACTGGTATTGCCGATGCATTTATTGATTCAACTTCCGTAGTATGTATTACTGGGCAGGTTTCTTCTCAACTTTTAGGAACAGATGCTTTTCAAGAAACTGATGTAATTGGAATTGTAACTCCGGTTACTAAATGGGATGTTCAAATAACCGATGCTAATGAAATTCCTGAAGCATTTGCAAAAGCGTTTTATATTGCTAGATCTGGAAGACCCGGACCTGTTGTAATTGATATTACTAAGGATGCTCAGTTCCAGAAAGTGGAATTTAAGTATGAAGTTTGCACAAAAATCAGAAGTTACTTTCCAAAACCAAAGATCAATTTATCCAAAGTCGAAGAAGCAGTGGAATTAATTAATAATTCTCAAAAACCTTTTTTGATTTTTGGACAAGGGGTTATTCTTGGGCAAGCTGAAAGCGAATTAAAAATTTTTCTAGAAAAATCAGGAATTCCTTCAGCATGGACGTTGCTTGGTTTATCAGCACTGCCAAATGATCATCCGCAAAATTTTGGAATGTTAGGAATGCATGGGAATCTTGCCCCAAACAAACTTACAAATGAGTGTGATGTTTTAATTGCTGTTGGAATGCGTTTCGATGATAGAGTTACTGGTGATGTTAAGAGATATGCTAAACAGGCAAAAGTAATTCATATCGAACTTGATGCGGCTGAAATAAATAAAATTATAAAAGCTGATGTTGCAATTCACGCTGATGCTAAAGAAGTATTATCTCTTTTAATAAATCTTATAAAACCTAAAACATATCCTGATTGGATAAATCAATTTAAAGATCTGCAAAAAATTGAATATGATAAAATTATTAAACACGATTTATATCCAAATGGAAATGGATTGAAGATGAGTGAAATTGTAAGAATAGTTTCTGAAAAAACAAATGGAGGAGCTATTGTTGTGTCAGATGTTGGTCAGCATCAAATGGTAGTTGCAAGATATTTTAATCATAAGAATACAAGAAGCAGTATTACATCCGGTGGATTAGGAACCATGGGTTTTTGTTTACCAGCAGCAATCGGTGCGAAACTCGGGAATCCTGATAAACAGGTTGTTGCAATTATTGGTGATGGTGGGTTTCAAATGACGATTCAAGAGCTGGGAACAATTTTACAAACTAATGTTGCTGTTAAAGTAATAATTCTAAATAACGAGTTTCTTGGGATGGTAAGACAATGGCAGCAAATGTTTTTTGATAAAAGATATTCTCAAACAGAAATGATAAATCCAGATTTTATAATGATAGCTTCTGGATATGGATTAGAAGCACAGCGAGTTACAAAGCGTGATGAACTTGATACAGCAATTGATAAACTTTTAAATGCAGAAGCAGGGTATGTACTTGAAGTTAGAGTAGAAAAAGAAGATAATGTGTTTCCCATGATTCCCACTGGCGCTTCAGTATCAGAAATAAGACTTGAATAAAGGAGAATGAAAAAAATGAAAGAGCAATTTACTATTTCGATCTTTACAGAAAATAAAGTTGGTTTGCTTCATCGAGTGACAATTATATTTACAAGAAGACATATCAACATTGAAAGTATTACAGCCTCAGAATCTGAAGTTAAAGGAATTTACAGATACACAATTGTAGTTTTTGAATCGCGGGAAAGTGTAGAGAAACTTGTAAAGCAAATTGAAAAACAAGTTGATGTATTCAGAGCATTCTATCATACAACTGATGAAATAATTCATCAGGAAATTGCACTGTATAAAATTGCAACATCATCAATCCAGAATGGATTGGGATTAGAAAAAATTATTCGAGATCATCACGCAAGAATACTATCGCTCGAACAAGATT
>JBDTRQ010000426.1:0-3503 GCA_039931535.1 Ignavibacteriota bacterium | reverse complement strand
CAGCAGCAGCGATTGTTCTGTCAGTATTACTGTTTGAATGAACAATATCAACTTTATTTTTTTTAACTGATTATAAAGCACCCGTACAGCATTAAACTCCCTTCCATTCAATCCGTAGGGAATTTCAATAGTATTAAATCCGATTGATCTTGAAGTGTCTGATAATTCAGAATTCAATAATGGAGCGATTGTAATGTTATGCCCTTTATCCCTCAATCCGTTTGCAAGGTACAGAACGTAGTTTTCACCACCAGCAAAAGTTTGTGCATCGTTGGATAATACAATGTTCATTTCCGCAGTCTCTGCTGCCGTATTTCCCAGATTTTCATTTGTACTTGCAGTTTTGTCATAGCATGCATAAGCGATATCATCAATCCGTGTTTGCCGTCCTTATATCCCTTTCGTGCAATGTAGTTTTGAAAGAAAGCCACCACAGGAATCAAAACTACTCTGAAAGAACTGACTTTTCGTTCTTGTTTTTCTTGTGCTTCAAGAGAGGAGTATTCATTTATTTTTAAAAACCCATCCCGAAAATTATTGTATGAATAATGCAGTATTACATTATTTAGCTGCCCGATCTTCCCATCAACAATAAAACCTTCATGCACCAATTTATTGTTAAGTTTTGTTTTTGCCTTGTTAAAAAGTCTAAGCTGATAATCCTGACCCCAGCCGCAGTATGTAATTTTTTTGCCTATAAAATAATTCTCTCTGCGCATCTTGTAGGCATCAAAGCCATCTTTACCCAACTCACAATTTAAAATCTCATCTGCCAAAGCCTTAGTCACTCTTTCATCCGCATCCAGACTTAAAACCCAATCGTTCTTAGCATAATCCAGAGCCAGTGATTTCTGTGCAGAATATCCTTTCCACGTATGAACAAATACTTTGTCCGTAAATTCTCTTGCTATTTCAACAGTCCTGTCCTCGCTTTCAGAATCCACAACAATTATTTCATCAGCCCATCGTACGCTTTTAAGACAATCTTTAATATTATTTTCTTCATTGCCTGTAATAATGACCGCAGATATTTTATTTTGTGTGTGCATAATTTTTGAATTATTCTATTGTTGTAACAAATTTAATAAAATAAAGAATAAAAGCATTTGAATAAAAAACGAATCTGTTTAGTAAGCTCCGGTCATCCTCCGTTTGATGAACGGATATTTTGGAAATTTGGCAAATCATTAGTTGATGCCGGATTTTCTGTTTCGATATTTTGTTCAACTTTACAAATTAATAAAACGGTTGATGGAATTAATATTATTGGGTTCGATGGATTCTCTTATCCAAAAAACAAAAAGATAGGTGAGTTTTCTAAACTGATTAAAGAATTCAATCCAGAATTAATTATTTGCTCAGAAATGCTTCCAGTTTTTGCCGCATTAAAATTCAAGAGAAATAATATTAACACACAAATAATTTTAGATGTAACTGAATGGTTTCCAGAAAATATTGCTTTTAAGTTTTCAGGTTTTAAAAGATGGATAAAATATTCTCAGCTATTTCTGCCTTACATTTATATTTTACAAAAGATTGATCAACTAATTATCGGCGAGATTTCTAAAAAGAGACGTTATGATTTGATTGCTCACTCAATTCCTAAAACGATTATCGGTTATTATCCGATCTTAAAATATTTTAATTATAAAGAACCTGATCTTTCAAAACAAGAAATTACTTTTGGTTATGCGGGAGTTATAACTTATGAGCGCGGCATTATAACTCTTTTACAAGCTTCTCAAACCATTGCAGATAAATATCCGGACAAAACATTTAAACTTTTATTATTCGGAAAGTTCACATATCAAGATGAAGAAAATGATTTTAAACAAAAAATATCCAAATTAAATAACTTAAAAATTGAGTTTGCTGAATGGACTGATTACAATAAAATGAGTTCGGTAATCGAGCGAATGGATATTTGTTTTGATCTGCGAACGAGAAATTTTATTTACAGCAACTCGCTGCCAATAAAAATATTTGAGTATATGGCTTGCGGAAAACCATTTATTTATTCTGATATAAAACCGATTAAATATGAAATGAATGCTGCGAAATTTGGTGTGCTAGTAAATCCTGAAAACCAAGATGAAATTTTAAATGCGATTGAAAGTTATTTGCAAGACCCGGGATTAGTTGTAAAGCATTCTAAGAATTGTAGAAACTTTATTGAAGAAAATAAAAATTGGGAAAATGAGTCGAAGAAATTAACTGGATTGGTTAATAAGCTTTTAGCTTGAAATAATTCCTGCTTCCCGATACAGTTTTTTTAAGTTATTATTCACACTTTCAAAACTGTGATATTTATTCACCCATTCGATTCCCTTTTTTCCAATTTCAATTCGGCTGATTTCGTTATCAATTAAATCCATTAAAGATTTATATAATTCATCAAAATTATTTGCAACAACAAACGGATTTTCCAGAAGCCAATCTGCGTAATCTTTTGTCATATTTGTTATTGTCGGAATGCCCATTGCAAGGGTTTCAAGTCCAGCTTTACCGTAACCCGTACCACCCATTGTTCCACCAACTTGATCGATTGAAATATCACATTCACTTTTAATATCAAGCAATATTTTTCTGTCCATATTTTCCATTAAAAGAAATTCTATATCTTTTTCTTTTTTGATTTTATTGATTACCGAAATAATAAGCTCTGTACCCTTATACTTTCTGTTTGTTGGAGAGTGAACAATTTTTATTGCATCACTTGTTCGCTCTTTCTTTTTGGGAAGTTCAGAAACGTCGTAAGGATAGAATAAATACTGCAAATCTTTTTTTAGTGAAAGATGATCAAATTCGCTTGTAAGATTTAAATCAGAAATTTCATCTAGCTCTTTTATCAAACCACGAATTCTTAAATCGCTTCCGTAATAACAACAAACAATTTTCTTTCCCTGCTTCTTCCATTCTAAAGCTTGTTTTGCATCACGATAAAAATCCAAACCACCATCGTAATGAATAATATCAAAATCATTGAACGAATAATCTGAGATTGCCTTTTCAATTTTGGGCTGCATTAATAAATCATAAAACTTGTAATAAGCTTTTTCAAAAACATTTTTTGATTCAAAATAATGTGCAGTTATTCTACCATTTATTTCGAGCGATTCAACTTTTTTCTTTCTTAATATTTTTGCTAAGCTTTGATTTGGAAGCGGCAGGTTTAAACAAATATCTTCGGGAAAAATTCTTTCATTTTTATGAAGCGTTACAATCCGCGAATGATCTCCGAATGCATTGTGCATTTTATAAAAATCATAGGGAACACCCGCAAAATTTAACGGAGCGATATGAAGGATTTTTAGCATCAAATATCTTTATAAAATGTATCTCTAAAAATTCCGCGCGCACCAAAGTTTTCTTTAAATCTTGCCAAACCCCAATTCGGTTCCATAATTACAGTAAAAATTCCAAAATCTAAAAACTTAAAACCTTCTGACTGATAGTGTTTCATTATCTCATAAAATAATAAATTAACAGGACGGTACTCCTGA
>JBDTRQ010000425.1:0-5031 GCA_039931535.1 Ignavibacteriota bacterium | reverse complement strand
GGGTGTCTTACTTGAGAATTGTCAATTGGAAGTGGTTCATAAACTATTTTAGTTTTTGAGTTTGTTAGACTAATTATTTCTCCTGCCATTTTTTTTACTGTTATCTCTTCGGAATTTCCAATATTTACAGGCTCTTTTCCATCAGAAAATAATAAATTCAAAATCCCATCTAACTGATCATAGATATAAATAAAACTGTAAGTTTGATTTCCGTCGCTAAATACTATTGCGGGTTGATTATTTAACGCTTGAGAAAAAAATACAGGTATTGAACATCCATTTTTCAATTTCATTCGCGAACCATAAGAATTAAATATCCTAACAATTCTTGTATTGATGTTGTAGTCTCTTTGATAAGCCATTTTCAATGCAACAGTAAAGCGTTTTAATTTGTCTTAAATACCGCGTGGACCAACAGGATTAACATTTCCCCAATAAACTTCTTTTTGTGGATTCATTAAGGGCTCGTCATAAACTGCTGAGGTTGATGCAAGAAAAAAGTGCGCACCTTTTTCTTTTGATCATCCTAAAGTATTGTGTGTTCCAATCGTTCCAACTTTCAATGTTTGAATCGGTAATTGATGAAAATCAAGAGGACTGGCAGGTGAGGCTAAGTGTTAAAATGTAATTTACTTTTTCTGCAACATTTATAAAGTTTATAACATCATAGATTAAAAAATTTAAAATTGAGATTATCGGATAAATTCTGAATATTATCTTCACTGCCGGCCAGTAAATTATCTATGCAGATTACATTCGTACCTTCTTCAAATAATTTATCAAAAAGGTGTGATCCTAAAAATCCTGATCCGTCTGCGATAGCTGCTGTAGCCTAAAAATTAAATCTAAAATATTCATTAGACTTTTTTAAATTATTCTAAAATTATTATCATCACTGCTTGGCTGCATAATAGTAATAATACTTATAATAAGTTCCGTAGGCGCTGCGTGTATCAAAGTTATTTAATACAGTTCCAATTAAAGTTGTGTTATCATGCTGTATAAGTTGTAATGCACGATCCATCATTTGATATTCAGTTACTTCAGATGATAAAACTAAGATGGCACCATCAACTTTTTTTGCAAGTATTTCTGCATCAGTCACTGCTATAATAGGTGGAGAATCTATTATAACGTAATCATATTTCTCTCTAACAAAAGCGATAAAATCATCCATGTGCTTTGAGTCGAGCATCTCTGCAGGATTAGGCGGAATTGTACCTGATGTAATGTAAGATAAGTTTTTCATTTCACTTTGATGAGTTACTTCTTCTAATTTTTTATCACCGACAAGATAATCAATAAGACCCGGTTCTTTATTAGAATCGAATACACGATGAACTCTTGGTTTACGTAGATCACAATCAACTAGCAGAACTTTCTTATCTGCCTGTGCAAAACTACCCGCAAGATTTATCGTTACAAATGTTTTTCCCTCTTGTGGTGCAGGTGATGTAATTACAATAGTTTTTAATGATTCTTTATCAGGTCTTGAAAATTGTATTCTAGTTCTTAATGCACGGAATGATTCACTTGGTACTGAATTAGGTTTGTTTAATATTATAAAATCAAACTTACTTGTTTCTTTTATTGCAAGTTCATCAACTCGTGGTATCCAGGCTAATACATTAATATTCTTTTTCTGGATATCTTCGGGTGTCTTAACTGTATTATCGAAATAATTTTTTAAAAATACATAAGCAAAAGCTAAACCCATACCAATAAGTAATCCGACAATTATGATAAGAATTCTATTTGGTTTTGCATGTCCAAATGGCACTCTTGCATCATCAATTATTAATACGTTACCAGGCTGCGATTGTTCATTAATAACTGCTTCTTGATATTTTTCTTCGACAAGTGTGTAAAGTTTTTCGAGAGATTCACGGTTTCTTTGGAATCTTGCCAACTCAATTGATGTTTTTGGTAATCTGTTAAATCTCTCATCATATCTTTTTACAACAAGATTTAATTCTGACAATGTAGTTTTTAAAGAGCCGTTTTTAATCTCTTGTTCAATGATTTTTTGACCTAGACTTTTTACTTCTTCAGGACTGCTTGCAAAAATACCGGCTTTTAATACTGTGATCTTTTCATCAAGCTTTCCTTTTAACTCTTTTATTTTATTATCATACTCTTTTAGTTGAGAAGAAAAATCTGTTTTTGGTTCAGCTTTTGCCATTGCCAAATCACGCCGTATCTGTAATTCTGCTATCTGATCCTGGAGCGCTTTTATATAGGTTTCAGATGTAGCTAATGCAAGATAATCCGCCATTTTAGGATCTTGTTTAGACAATTCATTACGGTATTGTTTAAGTATTTCGGTGGATGCTTCAAGTTCAATTTGTGCAGCATTTTTTTGTGCTTCAAATTGTGCAAGCTGTTGAATAAGTGTTTGTACCTGCTGATCGAGAGCAACTATTCCACCGCGCTCTTGGAATGATCTTAAAATTTCTTCAGCATCATTAAGCTGTTCTTTTTTTTCTTCTCTTTGATTTGCAAGAAACTGTCTAACAAAAGTTAGCTGGTCTCTGTTTATTTCAAGATTGTATGCTAAATATTCTTTCGCATAGACATTTGCAATCAAAGCAGCCTCTTTTGGTGCCTGAGATTCCGCACTAATATCAATAATGTCCAATCCACGTTTTTGTTCAATCTGCACTGCTCTGCCAAGTACAAGGGCTATTTCCTGAATGCTTGCCGGTTTTTTATCTTCTCCAAAATTATCGGTAATCAATAAATGAAACGAACCCTGTTCCTTACTTTTAATCAAAGTATCTAAAAGTATCTTAGCAATCCGTTCCCGAATATTATTACTCTTTAGTATTTCTATTTCATTTGCAATAAATCTATCGTTGCCATAGTCGCTTATTTCAGGCATAAGAGAAGATTGAAGTATGCTTCCGCCTGGTTTTGTGATTTTTAATGCGGTAGATGTTTTGAAAATATTTGGGGCAGTTATCGCATAGATGATAGATATTATCAAACTGGCAGTCAATATTGCTGCAACAGGTTTAATGTTTGCGCTAAATAAGATTAAATAATCTTTTAAGGTGCTGCTTTGATTTTCATCAAAGTTCATATCATTTAAATTAGGGTTGTTCATTTTTCAAATTCTTATTTTGTTATGCTGATAATTAGAGCTGCTAAAGATGCTAAAGCAGTCGTAATCGATAAATAAAAAGCTATGTCTTCTCTTAAAAAATATCTTGGTTCGCCAGGTACAAGCACAACATCTCCGGCGTGTAAATTTGGAAAAACAATTTCAGTGCTTAGGCTATCATTCCACAAAAGATCATTAAGATCATACTTTGTTAGTTTATTGTCTTTAGTTTCTTTCTGTCTATAAATTCGGATGTCATTCATCATTGCATCTTCTAACGGTCCGCCTGCAAATGATAATAAATCATTTAAAGTGCTGTTAGATGGAATCACATAGTAGCCTGGATATTTTACATAACCCCATAATTGTAGTTTTATATTAATTCCTGAAGGATCCGAATAATCAAAAAGTCCGCCTTGAGTTTGTCTGTAATTGTTTAGGTTGCTGCCAATCTGAACATCATCTTGAGCAAACACAGTTATTGCAAATAAGAATGAGAATAAGGAAATAAAAAATATTTTCTTCATTAGTAGTGGTAATTTTAATTGTTAATAAATCAAATATAAATATCTTTTGGATAATACGGCATATTCTTGAGTAGTATTCTTTTTGTTGATTTGAAATATCATTGCATTGTTGAAGGGGATAATACGATACAAAGAAAATTGTCCCACAAAAAAATATGACTAAAAATTTTTGATATTTTCTATTAACTTTATTTTGGATACTCATTACAATAACAAAGAGCTCCCAACTTTTATTCTTAAAATAACTAAAATAGATGATATACCAAGTTCACGATTTATAAATCAAAGTAGGATTCGAATTTAAAAAAAGAATTGATTTGAATTGAAGATTATTTGAAAAAGACGAAACATAAAAAGATAGTCTAAAATGTTGGTGCAGAAGAATTTTGGGTGTGAGAATAAATAAAGTTTGAGTATTATTGATACTTAATCTTTTTTTAGTTAGAACTTGTAACTTCAATAATTATAGGTGGATAACGGTATTAGTTAATTGCTAATTACCTTATTGTCTTTAAGAAAATAGGTTCTGCCCGATTTTTCACAAAATGCTATTCCGTCTTTATCAAATATAAGTTTTTTACCGGCTTCAGAAACCCAGCCAATAACCCTTCCTGGAAGACCAATGACAAGTGCATAATCAGGAACATCTTTTGTAACCACTGTACCTGCCCCAATCATACAATGTTTACCAAGAGTGTTGCCACAAACTATTGTAGAATTAGCCCCAATTGATGCACCTTCTTTAACCAAAGTTTTAATATAAAATTGTGCACCAACTTGTGGGTATTTGCATTTCGGGTCTAAAATATTTGTAAACACCATTGAAGGTCCGCAGAAAACATAATCTTCTAAAGTCACTCCCTCATAAATTGAAACATTGTTTTGAACCTTACAATAATTCCCGATTGTAACATTGTTACCAACATTTACATTCTGGCCGAAGACACAACTTTTACCGATCTTACATCCTTTTTGAATATGAGAAAAGTGCCAGACTTTTGTTCCTTCGCCAATCTCAACTCCATCATCAACAACCGCGTGCTCATTTATATAATAATTTAATTTATCGCTCATTATAATTCTCCAAATAAAAATACAAATTGTATTAGAACTACTTTATCATTGGATGAAAAAGTTCTTTAAAATCAGTAACCTGCAAATGTCTTATATCGTAAGCTGCCTCAATTGAAGGTCGAGCAGTTTCAATACCGAATCCATCTCCTTTAAGTATATTTTCATAAATTTTAGTGTGAAGATCTGTAAAACCTTCAGTAAACTCAAGCTCATTTCCATCGATTGTAATAGACCTGTGAGTTGATTTATTTTTTTCAACAGCTTCTTTAGGTAAGTCTTTTGCATCAATGGATAGAAACCATTTTACATTAGCGTTTTTTAATTCCA
>JBDTRQ010000424.1:0-1916 GCA_039931535.1 Ignavibacteriota bacterium | reverse complement strand
TTTTTCACTCCTTAACAGATTTCCAGTAAAAATTCCCAGCATAACAGAACCAATCGCTGGAAGTGTCGAAAGAATTCCTTCAGGATCCCAGAACTTGCTACCGGACCAAATATGACTTCCAAGTATCAATCTATCTAACCAAGCGGAAAGATTTGTTGTTGGTTCAAAGTTAGCATGCCCAATTCCGGGTACGGGAATAAAACTCATTAACATTGCATAGATAACAAGAATAGAACCCGTAAACCAGTATTGAAACTTTGTATTTGTTGAAAGGAAAATGATTGATGAAATCATATAAACGATTGCAATTCTTTGCAGGACACCAGGGATACGAATTGTTTCAAATGATAATTGGTGTCCAAATAACAACCCGAATGGAAATGTCGCAAGTATTAAACCTAATCCAAAGAGAATAATTGTTCTTCTAAAAATGTTTAGATATAAACTTTTCATATCGCCGCCTTGGGCTTTTCGTTTTGAAAGCGAATATGAAATTGCAACGCCAACTATAAAAAGGAAAAAGGGGAAAATTAAATCCGTTGGTGTGCATCCATTCCATTTTGCATGTTCAAGCGGTGGGTAAATTGCGCTCCAGGTTCCGGGATTATTTACAAGTATCATTCCCATAATTGTAATTCCCCTAAACACATCAAGCGAAAGCAAACGTTCGGAAGGTTTCATAAACACTCCAATCAAGTTTGAAAATTAATGTAACAAAAATAAGTAAAGTTTAAGGAATAATTTAAAACTTCTTCAGCATTTAACTTTTTAATTAATTGAAGTTCGATACTGGAATAATGGATATTTGGAATTACATATTTCAACCATTAATTATTCAATTAATCCTGAGACGTAATAATCTTAAGGAAATAACTTATCCTTTAATTCTAAAAGGTCATTAACTACTAAATTAGAATTAACCATCAGCCTTTCTTTTACTTGATGACCATTTGCGATTAGAATACAATTGACTCCCATAGCTTCTGCAACATCTGCATCATGTAAAGTATCCCCGATAAATAAAACTTCATTTTTGTTTACATCTAATTCTTCAATAAGTTTTATACCAAGATGAGTTTTGCTGCCAGCGTAAATGTTATCCAATCCGGTGATGTTATCAAAATATTTAGTAAGATTATAGTGGTTTAAAATGCTTACAAGATTTTCATGTAAATAGGCGGAAAGTACGGATTGCTTAATCCCCTTTTGATGTATTGCTGATAAAACTTCCACTGCATTTTCGTATAAGCTGCAAGTTAGTTTTTTAGATTCATATTCATCAATAAAATCTTTGCCAAGAACTTCAAAAGAAGTTTTAGAAAAATCTAATCCGGCAGTAACATAGTAATCCTGAACAGGAAAAGTAAAAATCTCTCGATATTTATTTAATGATAATTCGGGAAGTTTGTTATCAACAAGGATGCTGTTGATAATTTTTCTGCAAAAGTCCACATCGTTTAATAAGGTACCATTCCAATCCCAGATAATGCGCTTGTAATTATTTATCAATTTGTACTTTCAGTTTTTGTGATAATTCAAAAATAAGTTCGGCTGTAATTCCCCAAATAATTTCTTCGGAAGTTTTATAAACTAAAACTCGATGTTTTCCGCGTTTCCAAGGAATTGAATATTGTTCAGGCAAGCCTAAATCTTTTACAGGAAAGTGGTCAATCCTTTTTCCAGCCTCATCAATAGAAAACGGATGAATTTCGATGTTTGTATAATATTCTTCGGGTCTATTATCCAAAAAATGTTTTAATGGAATTAAAAAAATTCTTTCAACTTCATTTGTATCAATAGCTAGATCATCTAAAGAGTCTATCTTTAGAATTCCGATGTAAGCTTCTACCATTACTCCCATTGGTGCAACTATAGTTCCGAGTTTACCAAAAACATTTACTTTATCTTTTAAGATT
>JBDTRQ010000423.1:0-10440 GCA_039931535.1 Ignavibacteriota bacterium | reverse complement strand
AACATCAATTTCTCCTTTGCGGACTACTTCCTCTCCAAGCATTGGTATTTCCTTTCCACTCATTTGTCCTTCAACCATATGGTCACCATTTGCGTTGTGCACTTTATCCATCACTTCATCACCTTTCTTTTGATCATTTCCACAACTGAAAAAAGTTAATGCTGTCACGACAATCAGGATAAGAAATATTCCAGATGTGCTAAAAAGACTTCTTGTGGATTTCATTTTGTACCTCTTTCGTTTTGTTAGAAATATTATTTGTTATTTAGTTATGTGAAATTATTTCCTGTTCATTCCTATTCATCATCTTCTTCACTTCTCTTTTTTTGATGGTATAAAAAATTGCCGGATAAACTGTAAGTTCCATAATCATACTTGTTAGAATTCCACCAACCATAGGAGCAGCAATTCTTTTCATCACATCAGAACCAGCACCAAGACCTATTAATATCGGAAGCAATCCTAGCATAGTTGTCATCACTGTCATCATCTTTGGTCTTATTCTTTTAACCGCTCCTTCAAAAATCGATTCACGAAGATCAGCCATACTATTTAGCATGCTATTCTTCTTAAATTTTTCATAAGCAATATCAAGATAAAGAAGCATTATTACTCCAGTCTCTGCATCAACACCAAGTAGGGCAATAATTCCAACCCAAACCGCCACAGACATATTAAAACCGGCAAGATAAAGGAACCAAACCGCACCCACCAAAGAAAACGGAAGTGCGAGAAGAACGATTCCTGTTTTCATCATAGATCTGGTATTCATATAAAGCAGAAAAATAACAAGTAACAACGTAAGTGGAATTACCACCGAAAGATGCTTAGATGCTCTCTCCATGTATTCATATTGTCCGCTCCACTTAATTGAATAGCCAGCAGGAAGAGTTAGATTTTTTCCAATCACTTCCTTTGCATTTTTAATGTAAGTTCCTACATCAATATCTTTCAGATCAACATAAACCCATGTGTTTGGTCTTGCATTTTCTGATTTGATCATCGGCGGACCTTTTTTAATCTCAAAATCGCCGAGCTGTTCAAGAGGAACATTTCCACCCATCGAAATAGGAACAAGAACACGTTTTATCGCTTCAATATTTTCCCTGTAATCTCTTGCATAACGAAGATTAACCGGATAACGCTCAAGTCCTTCGACGGTTTTTGTGATATTCATTCCACCTATGGCAGACATAAAAACATCCTGAACATCAGAGATGGTTAATCCGTATCGAGCAATTGCTTCCCTATCAATTACAAAATCAATATAATTTCCGCCAACCGATCTTTCAGCATATGCAGAGCGTGTACCGGGAACAGTTTTCATTAATTCTTCAACTTGCTTTCCGAGATCCTGAAGAATATTTAAATCAGGTCCGGCTAATTTTATTCCTACAGGAGTTTTTATTCCAGTTGAAAGCATATCAATTCTTGTTTTTATCGGCATTGTCCATGCATTTGTTAAACCGGGAATATGTATTGCGTTGTTCATTTCCTCAACAAGTTTTTCGGGTGTCATTCCCTCACGCCACTTTTCCTGTGGTTTCAATCGAATTGTTGTTTCAATCATTGTTAAAGGTGCGGGATCAGTTGCGGTTTCAGCTCTTCCAATTTTTCCAAATACTGATTCAACTTCAGGAAATGATTTTATAATTTTATCTGTCTGCTGTAATAATTCTCTCGCTTTTGTTATAGAAATTCCAGGTAAAGTTGTAGGCATATACAAAAGATCGCCTTCATATAACGGCGGCATAAACTCTGATCCAAGTTTAGAGAAAGGAATTATTGTAACAAGCATTATCACAACTGCAGTACCCATCACCCACCATCTTCGCTTCATAACAAAATCAACTACCGGATGATAAAATTTTATGAGAACTTTTGTTAACGGGTTGTCTTCTTCCTTCTTGATTTTTCCACGAACAAAGTAACCTATAAGAACCGGAACGATTGTTACTGCAAGTATAGCTGCACCTGCCATCGCGTAAGTTTTTGTGAAAGCAAGTGGTCTGAACATTCTTCCTTCCTGCTGCTCAAGTGTGAAGACTGGCAAAAACGAAATTGTTATCACAACCAGTGAATAGAATATTGAGGGACCAACTTCTTTTGCAGATTCGAGAATACTTGCCCAGTGATGTCTTCTTTCCTTAAAAGGTTTATCCTGCTCTAATGAGAGATGTGTTGCTGCATTTTCTACCATTACTATTGAAGCATCCACCATCGCCCCGATCGCAATTGCTATTCCGCCAAGAGACATAATGTTGGCATTTATTCCTTGCAATCTCATAATCAAAAAAGAAATAAGAACTGCTGTGGGAAATGTAAAAATTGCAACGAATGAACTTCTGAAGTGAAGAAGAAAAGCAATTATCACCAACGCAACTATAAGTGATTCTTCAATCAGTTTGTTTGAAAGATTATCAATCGCACTTTCAATTAATCCTGAACGATCATAGGCAACATCAATAGTAATATCATCGGGCAGAGATTTTTTTAACTCTTCTAATCTTTCTTTAACACGATCAATAACTGCAAGTGCATTTTCTCCGAATCTGATTATTACAATTCCGCCAACTGTTTCACCTTCGCCGTTCCATTCAGCCAAACCTCTGCGTAGTTCGGGTCCAATATTTATTGTTGCAACATCTCTTAAATAAATAGGTGACCCTGAATTTGATGAAACTCCGATTGCAACATTTTCTAAATCTTCTTTGCTTTTAATGTAACCCAGACTGCGAACCATAAATTCCATCTCACCCATTTCAAGTAATCTACCGCCAACATCATTATTACTTTGCTTGATAGCCATCTTAACTTTTTGAAGTGGAATGTTATACGAATCAAGTTTATTGGGATCAAGATTAACTTGATATTGTTTTACATAACCACCAATGCTCGCAACTTCAGCTACGCCCTGGATTGAAGAAAGCTCATACTTTAAAAAGAAATCCTGGATCGAACGAAGTTCCTGCAAATCTTTTTTATCAGAATTAAGTGTGTATTGATAAACCCAACCTAGTCCGGTAGCATCTGGTCCAAGCTGTGGATTTACTCCAACTGGCAATGTGCCCTGCAAGCCATTCAGATATTCAAGAACTCTGCTTCTAGCCCAATAAATATCTGTACCGTCTTCAAAAATGATATAAACCATTGAGTAACCGAACATTGAATATCCGCGAACATCTTTTGCATACGGAACTGAAAGCATTTTTGTTGTAAGCGGATAAGTTACTTGTTCTTCAACTATCCTTGGACCTTGTCCCGGATAATCTGTTGTAATGATTACCTGCACATCGCTTAGATCAGGAATGGCATCTACTTTAGTACTCATTACAGCCCATATTCCTGCTCCAATCAGCGCAAGAGTGAAGATGATTACTAAAAATTTATTATTGATTGACCACTCAATCAGCCTTGCTATCAATCCATCTTTATTTTGATCTGATGTTGTCATTTATTTCTCCAAAACTTTTTAGTACGATATGGCTCAAAAACCATTTCTTATAACATAAATGTCATTTAATTTTTAAAATTGATTTTACTTCTTATACTTAAATCCGTGTTCAGTTAAATTTTCTTTAACTTCCTTTATTGTTAACTCTTTTAAAGTCATACCACAAATTGGGCAGGTTCCGGGCTCGTCGGAAATAACATTCCAATCCATTATATCCTCATAGAGTTTTCCGTCCTTATTCTTATCAATTAATTCAACATCAATTATACCTTTATGAATGATTGATGAAGAATGATCATGCTGTTCCTCCATCTTCATTTCCGGCTTTTCATTTTTTGCATCATTCATTTTATTCGTGTTCATTTGAGAAGAATCCGATCCGGAAGTTTGAAACTGATTTATTGCTGCTTTAAGATTACTTTCAGAATCAATTAAGAATTGTGCAGATGTAACAATAATATTTCCTTCACTTAATCCACTCAAAACCTGGTAGTAACCATCAGCATAACCACCGAGTTTAACCTCCTGCGGTTTGAACTTGCCGTCCCCAAGAGAAATAATAACAACGTCTTTCATTCCACTGCGTATGATCGCATTTTCAGGAACGACGGGCATTTTGCCAAGGTCTTTACCTTCAATAGTTATATTTGCAAACATTGAGGGTTTAAGTTCGCCCCGGTTTCTAAGTTCGATTCTGATTTTTACAGTTCTTGTTTTTGGATCGAGTGTCGGGTAGATAAACGAAACTTTTCCATCATAAATTTTTCCGGGGAGAAAGTTAAATGTGATTGATGCTTTTGATCCAACTTTTACTTTTGCAAGTTCATACTCATAAATATCAGCCATTAGCCATAGTGTTGAGAGATTTGCAATTTTTAATAATGGCAGCCCTCCCATTACTTTCTGTCCTTCAACAATATTTTTTTCCAGAACTGTCCCGGATTTTTGTGCATAGAGTGTTACATAGGTTTTTACTTCCTTCGAATCAATTAATCTTTTTATTTCTGATTCAGGAATCTCTAATAGCTCAAGTTTACTCATTGCATTTTTTACAAGTTCATTTCCACTTTCCTTAATTGAACTTATTGAACTTGAGCTAACAGAATTCTGATACGAAAGTGCAGTTAATAATTCCTGTTGAGCAGAAACAAGTTCGGGTGAGTAAATATCCATCAACTTAGAACCTTGAGTAATCTGTTGACCTGTGTAATTAACATAAAGTTTTTCTACCCATCCGTTTATTCTTGTCGTAACAATGTATTCACTGGTTTCATTTGTTTGCAGAACACCATTTGTAATTACTTTTGATGAAAGTTGTTTCACTTCAACTTTAGCAGTTTTGATATTCATATTCTGTTGAACTTCGGCATCAATTTTTACAATGCCTGAACTGCCTGCTTCATCTTCATAAACGGGAACGAGATCCATTCCCATTTTTGATTTACCCGGCTGCTCGTAAATTTCATTTGGATCCATAGGGGCCCGCCAGAAAAGAATTTTTCTTTCTCCTGATTTTTGTTTTGTATTTTTAATTGGGACTAATTGCATTTCGCAAATCGGACATAAACCAGGATGGTCTTCAATTATTTGGGGATGCATTCCACACGTATATAGTTGTTTTTCTTGTTGAATAGTGCTAGGTGTTCCGCCAGCAATAAACAAAAAGTAAACCGGAACTATGATTACAACGACTGCTATTATTATGATTAATATTTTCTTTTTCATTTTTCTAATTCCAAAATTCTTTTATAATTTAATAGATTGTCAGTCTGAGCGGAGTCAAAGACTGACACAATAATAAATGATCTCACACTTTGACCTGCCTGCCGGTAGGCAAGTTACGTTCAGTGTGACAGAGTAATGACACATATCTCATTTTAGTTCCGTTCCTGTTAAGAACTCTAATTCAGTAATTTCATTTAAGTAATCAGTTTTTAATCTGTAAAGATCATTTTCAATTTTCAACAAACTATTTTGAGCATCAATCACATTTAGAAAATCAACCTGCCCGACCTGGTAACTGGTTAAGGTAGTTTTAAGATTTTCATTCGCCTGTATTAACGATCCTTGCTCAATCAATTTTATTCTTTGCTGAAGAGAATATATTTTTGCAACTGATGAACCAAAAGAGCTTTGCAGCATTTGAAGTGATAAATTATACTGTTCATCATAAAGTTTCTGCATCGTTTCAGTTTCTTCAACTTTTGAACTTACTTTTCCACCGTAGTTAAGAGGCAAAGAAATTCCCACCATCACTGAAAAGAAATCATTTAGTGATGTGTTTGTTTTTTCAATTCTGTCTCTGAAAGAATATTGTAGCGCCAAATTGAAATTTGGATAGTAATCGTAATCAGCAATAGACTTCTTCAAAATCTCTTTTTGTTTTGCTTCTTTTATTCCTTCAAGAAATGGTCTGTGTTTAATTGCGCTGTCAACAAGTGCATCAACTGTAAACTGTTTAATATTGATTTGAGGAAATTCATCTGTAATAATTTCTGAATCCGCAGGTTTTAGCAAAAGTGCATTCAAAATAGATAGTTGTGATTGTTCCTTACTCTTAAGGTCTTCAATTTTTTCGACAATATTTGTTATCTCAAGTTCAACCTTTAATAGATTTTGTTGACTTGCAGTCGAAACAGAATATTTTGTCCGAACAACCTCAGCGATATTGTTTAGCAAATCTTTGCTGCTATTTGCAATTGAAATTGCTTCTCTCACATAAAGAATTTCATCATAACTTTTAATGACATTTTTTCTGATATCATTTTTTGCATCAAGAATTTCCTGCTCAACGATATTAACATCTTTGCTGTTCAAATCTGCCTGCTCACTCAACTTCCCGGGAAAAGGAAATGCCTGACTAAGCCCAACTATTTTCCCTGTCATTGGTTCTTGTGTAAATGAAAAAGAATTTACTGGAAGATTTGCAAATCCGAGCGTAAGCATAGGATCAGGTAAGTTAGAATTTTGTTCAATCCTGTTTGATGCTGCAATCTTTTTCATTTCAAGCATTTTAATTTTTGGACTGACTTCTAATGCTATCCCAATTAATTCCTTCAGTAATTCACTTTGAGCAAATGAAATATTTATAAACGCAATTGATAGACTAATAATTAATAAACTGACTTTATTCATCTTAATTTTTCCTGTAAAATATGTTTACTAAACCATAAGGTTTAAAATTTTACTAATTGTAATTTGAAAAGTGCGAACGGATTTTTCCTGCACTTCAAAGGATTGAAATTAAAATGGTATTAAATAAGGAGTGCTAAGTTGGTAATATGTATGTCTTGATTAATTAAGAATGGTGGTGATGAATCACTATAAAATGAATGTGTGAGTTCTACTTGCTGAGTAGCTGGTGTTAAAACAACTAGTTGAATAACATTCTCTAACAATGAGAATAAGTTTATATTTGATTTGTTGATGAGAAATTCATCATCAATTTTATTATAAACAAATTCGTTCTGGCAGCAGTTAGGATTAGGTGAGGAAATCGTTTCACTGAAATTATTTTGTTCATCTTCACAGCACGAAGATTTAACATTTGACATATCATCTGCACAAATTTCACATGAAGAAATAGACTTTTGTTGCATCATTTCACAATAGTGGAGTGATATCGGGACTCCAATTATTGAGAAAAGAAATAAAGATAGAAGTGTATATGTGATAATTTTGCGTTTCATTTACTATTAACGTAATTAAACAATTGCTTAAAGTCAATGAAATATCAGATCTATTTTCTTTTCACAAAACCTTATAGATGTAATCATTTGAATTAATCACATCGTAATTACTCTAAAAAAAGAGGTGCATTTCTACACCTTCTAATAAAAATCACAATTATTTAACTAATTTTTTAATTTGTAATCATACAGAAACCCCTGACGCTTTTTAGCTTCCTCATCCCATTTAACTATTGTGGTTTTCAGGAATTCTTGCTTCGCTTCGTTAAGTTCCTTCATTTTTAATCCGATAAATTGCTGAGCTTTTTCTTTTGTAGAAATATCAGGCATATCGATTGGATATTTTACTCCAAGTGTTATAAATAAGGCTGCTAATAACCTTCTTGCCTCGCCGCCCTTATTAATAGAAGTTCCCAACACACGCATTGCCTCAACAGGCGAATGGAATCCAAGTGCGTTTGCTGCGGCAACCCAATCCCATCTCCATTGCGAATGACGGATTAATTTTAAAATTGGTTTCATTTGATCTTCAGTAGCTCCGTTATCCCACGCAACTTTTGCTTCGATGTGAGAAGCAGCTAAAGTTTTTTCTGCAATTCTTCTTAACTCTTCAATTCTATCCTGTCTATCATAAACATCCTGCAGCAATCTATCTGTTTCTTCTCTGTGGCAAACCTGGCAAGTGTTAGAAACATTGTTTAAAGGTGATTGAATGTGATGATCTGTAAACTTAATTCCGCCTTCGGATTTATAAGGCATGTGGCAATCAGAACATGAAACTCCGCGAATTGCATGAATACCTGTTTTAAATAATTCATAATCCGGATGCTGTGCTTTTAACATAGGAGTTCTACTTAATGCGTGAGTCCAATCAGAAAAATCCATAGCATCGTAATAGGCTTCCATCGAATCAGCACTGAATCCGTTATCCCAGGGAAATGTTAAATATTTTTCTTCTTTACCTTTAAAATAATATTCAACGTGGCACTGTGCACAAACAAGCGAACGCATTTCTTGTCTGCTAAAACTGCTCATATCTTTTCCCTGTCTTTGAAATGCTTCAACAAGTGCAGGGCGAGTAATTCTTAAATTCATTGTTTTGGGATCGTGGCAATCCTGGCATCCGATTGGATTTACAATTTCAGAACCAAGGTCTGTCCATTTTTTCTTATAAAAATTTGATGCCCCAATTTCATTCATAACTCTTGGAACGTCAGTACTTTTGCATGTCCAGCAGGTTGCGGGCATCGGGCTGTTCTCGTTATCACCGGTTCGCAGAATATTTCTTATATCTTCAATTGCATGACCATGACCTCTGCCTTGATTATATTCTTTTGAAAATGCGTATCCAGCCCACATCACAACAAGCTCAGGATATTCTTCAAGATAATCCCTTTTAACGGAGCCACCATGTTTACTTGCAAAAGTTGTGTCAAGCGTTTTTAAGTAAGATTCAAACTCACGCGGATAGTTTTCACCCCAAACTTCATTACGCGGTTCCCAATCTTTAATTGGTTTTACTATTTGTAAGGTTGCTGATTCGCCTCTTCGTTCGATAATTGATGATGCAAATAAGCCAACAAAAAAAACTACTACTGCTGTTCCTAAGAAAAGGACCCAGCCCAACCAAGGTTTATTTTTAATTACTTCACTGATAGGTTTCATTTTTAATCCTACTAATTTTATTTAATAATTAATTTTTTTTTATTTAAACTTTTTTCAATCCACTCAGGTACTGGTGAAGTTAAAACAGGAACTCTTGCATACGGTGCTGATGATAAACTATTCACTCTTCCGTGAGGCACTTCTCGATGGCAATCCCAGCAATATCCATCGCCTTCTTCCTGTATTTTTTGATTGCTGATTGCTCGCAATGAAACTGGATGAATAACATTTGAATGACATCGGATACAGTTTTGCTGGACAGCATTTTTACCCGCTTGTTTGATTTGAATTACTTGGGGCTCCAAACGAAAAGTAAACATAAAAGAGTGACGCATTCCATCAGAAGCTTTGAAAAAATATTTACTTATTATGTTATCTTGCGGAACGTGGCAATCGTTGCAAACCGTAACTCTTCCATGACTGCTGCGCTCCCATGTAGCATATTGCGGATTCATAACATGGCAGTTTACGCACGTTTCGGGTTTATCAGAAAGGTACGATGTTGCTCTTCCAAGATGAAGCACAAGCAGGAACAAACCGAAAAGGACTCCCATACTAAACAGAACTCCAAATCGCCATTGCGGTGGTGGAATAAGTGCTTTAAGAAAGTTTTTCATAAAAATTAATTTTTAGTAATTGCTTATTGGTTTTTTGAATGCAGTCTATGTCCGAATATTTAGTCTGATATTTATTTTACTTAAAATAATATGAGGCTCACAACATAATTTTTCTAATTTACAGGCTCAATAATTAATTTTAAATACTTTTTAAAGATAATATTTTTTGCAGACCGTTGCACTCTGATTCATTTTTTTTAATCAGTTATGCTTTGTGATGACCTTGTGAAAGTGGAAGTAGAATTGAATGTCTTATCATAAAAAAATTTAATCACAAGTAAAAAATTTTTGGTTAAAATTGCCACGACCTTTAGGTCGTGGAGAGTAAAAAATAAAGAGTTTTGGCTTTAGCCAAACATTGAATAAGTCTTTGGGCTAAAGCCCATTCTGAATTGAACCTTAGATCCACGACCTAAAGGTCGTGGCAATTGTGGTAAAATTATATCCTTAAAATTATTGAGGCTCAACTCTTTTCTCTTCTTGTAATTTTTTCATCTCAACTTCTTGATTCAATTTTTTAAATTCTTTCGCACCAGTTGGATGACCATAGCTATTCATTATTTTATAATGATTTAGATATTCCTCTTTAGAAATTTTGTTCTGCCAATTGCCCGTTAACATTGCAAAGCCTGTAACAATCATAAAAATTGTAACAACACCGATTGCAACATATCTTTTACTAATCTTTTTCTTTTGTGGTAAAATTGATTTCAATTCTAATGTATCTTTAACGGGACAAACATCAACACAATTCATACACGTTGAACATTCATCAGAAATAACTGTTCTAACTTTATCAATCTTTATAAAAGACGGGCAGGCTTTGTTACATAGCCCACAATCAATACAACTTGCTGCATTTCTTTGGATTTTGTTCGGGCTAAGTAAGGTAAAAATTCCAAGCAATGCACCATAGGGACAAAGAAATCTGCACCAAAAATTTCTAATCACTATCGAAAGTACAAACAAAACTCCAACCACAATTAACGCAGTTTGAGAAATGTTTGCAAAGAAG
>JBDTRQ010000422.1:0-4712 GCA_039931535.1 Ignavibacteriota bacterium | reverse complement strand
TATTTATCACGTTGATGGACCCGGCGTAGGAACATTCGTTGGCAAATTCGCAATAATTAAATGATAAAGGTGGTAGAATGAAAAATATATTAAATAAAAATATCAAAGCTGTTTCAGCCTGCCTACTTATCATTTTATTGTTTGCAGGGCAAAACTTTGCACAGAATAAAACCGGAACTACTATCGGACAGTTCTTAAAAATCGAACCAAGCTCAAGAGTTGTTGGATTAGGAAACGCTGGGGCATCTCTTTCAGGTGAAATCTCAAACGTATTTTATAATCCTGCAAGTTTGGGAAGATTGCAGGGCTCTGATATCCAATTTACATTTAATAAATGGCTTGCTGACATAACTTACAATTATATGGCTGCGGGAATTAATGTCGAGGGAGTTGGTACTTTTGCCTTAGTCGGCACATTATTAAACTCTGGTGAAATGGATGTAAGAACGGTTGAAAATCCTTTAGGCACTGGTGAAAGGTTTACAGTAAACGATCTAGCACTTGGCTTAGGCTACGGTTTGATGTTAACCGATCGTGTATCTGTGGGAATGCAAATTAATTATATAAACGAATCAATCTGGCACAGCTCGTTAAGTACATTTGGATTAAACTTTGGTGTACAATATCAAGTTGTTGAAGGCGGACTAACTCTCGGCGCAAGCGTATCAAACTTTGGTACAAGATCAGCTTACGATGGAAGAGATCTTTATTTAAATTATGATTTTGATCCCAAAAAATATGGTGATAACGACAAGCTTCCCGCTGAACTGCGAACAGATTATTTTAATCTTCCCACATTATTTAGAGCAGGAGTTTCATACTGGTTTGATTTTGGTGATGATTACAAATTACTTGTTGCTGCGGATGCTGTTCACCCAAACGATAATGATCAATACTTAAATCTTGGCGGTGAATTTAATATATTGAAAATAATTTCAATCCGTGCTGGCTACAGAAATTTATTTATGCCTGATGCGGAAGGTGGATTAGTACTTGGCGGCGGTGTTCAAACTAACTTTAATGAATCCAACAACATTAGATTTGATTATGCTTATGCAGATTACGGAAGATTATCAGATACTCATAGAATAACTTTAAGTGTTGGGTTTAAATAATTTTAACGGAACAGTAAATGATTCGACATTTTGAATCTAAAATAATTTATACAGCTCTGCTAATTGCTTTTGTATTTTTTGGATGCAACGCACAGCAAGATCAATATATTTTTAAATCAAAAGGAAAGATTAATTATTCTCTCTCCATAGATGAAACAAATCTTTTAGATTCAATTCAATACCGTACCTTTTTATATTTCATAAATGAATCGGATTCTAATACAAGTTTGGTAAAAGATAGAAGTGCTAGCTGGGCGCCAGCAAGTATCGCTGCAATTGGATTTGCACTTCCTTCTTATGCGGTTGGAGTAGAAAGGAATTGGATTAGTAGAAAAGAAGCTGCAAAAATTACTCTGAATATTTTAAATTTTTTTTTGAATTCGGTGCAGAGTACAGATACAAATGCTACTGGTTACAAAGGATTTTACTATCATTTCCTTCGAATGAATTCCGGTACTCGTGAATGGGATTGCGAACTATCTACTGTTGATACCGGATTATTAATGATGGGAATTATATTTGCAAGAAATTATTATGATAAAGATGATCAAACTGAAATTGAAATAAGAACTGGGGCAGGAAAATTATTAGACAGACTTAATTGGGATTTTTTTGAATTGCCATCATCCGGCAAACATGCTAATACAATTTCTATGGGATGGGATCCGAAAGAAGGATTGCACTCAATGGGTTGGAGCGGCTATAACGAAGCTTTGTTTCTTTACATTCTTGCTGCAGGCAGCGGAATGAAAAATGCCGAAGTTTCTTATAACTCGTGGTTAGCTTCTTATGACTGGCGAACACCGTATCCAAATCTTTCTCACGCAGCATTTCCTCCTTTGTTTGGACATCAGTTTGCACATACGTTTATAGATTTCCGTGGATTAGCCGATAAGTATATGGAAGAAAAGGGAATTGATTACTTCGAAAATTCACGCAGAGCGACTTTAGTTCAAAGATTATATGCAATTGATAATCCGCATAAGTGGGTTGGATATGATTCATTGTGCTGGGGAATTTCGGCAAGCGATGGACCAACTGAAAAATATGATTTTGATGATAGAAAATTTTTAGGATACGCAGGCAGAGGAACAAGCGGAACTGATCTAAATTATTTTGATGACGGAACGATTGCACCGTATGCTGCTATTTCATCAATAGTTTTCGCTCCAGAAATTGTTCTGCCTACAATCAAAAACTTTAACGAAAAATATGGCGCAGGTTTATGGAAAGAGTTTGGTTATGTTGATTCATTCAATCCAACTTTAAATTGGTTTAACAAAGAATATATTGGAATCGATCAAGGTCCGTTACTTTTAATGATTGAAAATTTTAGAACCGGTTTAGTTTGGAATTATGTGATGAAAGATCAAATCATTCAAAAGGGTTTAAACCGATTGGGCTTTAATTATTCTAAATAGTTTGTGAAATAACTTTGTACTTCAATGCATCAACAAATAAAACTTATTACAATTCTTTTTTTTCTTTTCTCATTTTACAAAATAATTTTTGGTCAAATAAAATCACTTGATGAGTTCGAAACAACAGACGGCTGGAGTTTTATTAAAGCCGATGGAGTGAATTTTTCTATCTCTATCGATAAAGGTTTACATGGCAGCGCAATAAAATTTGATTATGACTTTATTAAAGGAACGGGCTATGGCGGCATTCAAAAATTATTTCCAATAGATTTACCTGAAAATTATCAGTTTACTTTTTATATAAAAACAGAATCGCCTGCCAACAACTTTGAAATTAAATTTATTGACAGCACAGGACAAACTGTTTGGTGGGTTAATAATCGTAATTATGATTTTCCAAAAGAGTGGAAGAAAATCAGGATTAAAAAAAGACATATTAATTTTGCTTGGGGACCAACGGACGATCAAGATTTAAAACGGATTGACAGAATAGAATTTACAATTGCTTCTTTTGTTGGCGGTAAAGGCACAGTTTGGATTGATGATCTAAAGTTTGAACCACTTCCACCTGAAACAAATATTTGCCCACAGCCACTTATAACTGCTACTTCTTTATCCTTTAATCACACACCTGCAATGATGATTGATGGTTCAAATGAAACATACTGGGAAAGTGTTGGATTAAAGGATCAATCAATAACAATTGATTTTAAAACTCGTAGAGAATTTGGCGGATTAAAAATTGATTGGTTAGATAATCATTATCCCGAATCATTTGAAATATTATTTTCGGATGATGGAAGTAACTGGGAAAAAGTATATTTGGTTTCTTCCAATCGAAGTAATGTTAGCTTTATTAAACTAACTGAAGCTGAAACAAGATTTATAAGAATAAACTTATTTAAACAAAAATCTGATGCGACAATCGGAATTAGAGAGATCAAATTTCTGGATGTTAATAATTCATTAACACTAAATGATTTTTTAATCTATACAGCTAAGAATTCATCAAAAGGATTTTATCCAAGATATTTTTTAGAAGAAGCATCTTATTGGAATGTGCTCGGTGTTAACAATGATGTTAAAGAAGCATTGATAAATGAAGACGGAATGGTTGAAATTGAAAAAGGCAAGTTTTCAATAGAGCCGATGTTAAAGGTTACGGATAGTTTGTTTAATTGGTCAAATGTTACTGCTGCTCAATCACTTGAAGAAAATTATTTGCCAATACCTAAAGTTATTTGGAATTGCAATAGTGTTAATCTTGAAATAAAAACTTTTGCTGATGGTCAGGCTAATAAAAATTCTACACTATACTTAAAGTACACAATCACAAATAATACCTCTGAGACTAAAAAGGGAAGTTTGTTTTTATTAATACGCCCGTTTCAGGTTAATCCGTATTATCAATTCTTAAATCTTACAGGCGGAGCTGGCAAGATTAATTCTATAAAGGAAGAAAATCATAAAATCATTTTAAATGATGAAAAAGTAATACTACCAATCACGCGTTATTCTAATTTTGGTGCTATTACCTTTGATGAAGGGAATATTGTTGATTTAATCGAACAGAATAGAATTCCTAAAAACAATTTGGCTGTTGATAAAACTAATCTCGCGAGTGGTGTCTTACAATATGACTTTGAATTGAAACCTGGTGAAGAAAAGAATATTTATCTAGCGGTTCCATTTTACAAAGAAGATCCAATTGATAAAAATCTTAATGCAGAAATAATAGAAAAGAAGTTTATTGAAACAAAAGAATTTTGGATATCAAAAGTAGATCATATAAAATTTAATCTCCCAAAATCTGCAGATAAAATTGTAAACACCTATAAATCAAATCTTGCTTACATTTTAATTAATAAAGATAATGCTGGAATTCAACCTGGTTCCAGATCATACGAACGAAGCTGGATACGCGACGGTGCATTAACTTCATCTGCTTTGTTAAAATCCGGAATTGTAACTGAAGTAAAAGATTTTATTAATTGGTACACAGATCATCAATATGAAAATGGTAAAGTGCCTTGCGTAGTTGATTTGAGAGGTCCAGATCCGGTTCCTGAAAACGACAGCCATGGTGAAATGATTTATTTGATACACGAATATTTTAATTTTACTAAAGACACAACTTTCCTTAGATCAAAAAATAAAAATGTATTAAAAGCAGTTG
>JBDTRQ010000421.1:0-15310 GCA_039931535.1 Ignavibacteriota bacterium | reverse complement strand
TGAACAAATTAAATCAAGATCAAATCAATACTAATCTTTCAAAATTTTCCGGTTGGATTTTTGAAAATGATTCAATCTATAAACAATTTAAGTTTAAGGATTTTATTGAAGCCGTATCATTTGTAAATGCTGTTGGCTTGGAATCTGAAAAGATGAATCATCATCCGGATATTTTAATGTTTGAATGGAATAAAGTTAAAATTACAATTTCTACTCACGATGCAGGTGGAGTAACAGATAAAGATTTTTCACTTGCACAAAAAATAGAGGAACGAATAAAATGAGCGCGCGGCTTGATGAACTCTTTGACAAATACGATGAAAACCCTTTAGATCCGGATATAATTTACAGCATTGTAAAAGAGTACTTAAAAAATAATGAGGATGATGAGGCTGAAGTGTACCTGAAAGATTTAATAAAAAAAGATCCCAAGTACGTTCAGGCTTATATTACATACGGTAATCTTAAAGAAAACCACAATGAAGTAGAAGACGCTGCATATTATTATCGCACTGGTTTACGAATTGCCAAAGAATTAAATGATACAAAAGCAATTAGAGTTTTAGAGGATTATCTTGATGAACTTGAATAATGAAGATGTAATAAAAATTTTTAAAAGTACTGAAGCTTTATTAGAAGGACACTTTCTTTTAACATCCGGCAGACACAGTAATCAATATTTTCAGTGTGCAAAAGTTTTGCAGTATCCTGATTATACTTCTCAAATTTGTTCTTTAATTGCAAATCATTTTAAAAATTTTGAAATAGATACTGTAATTGCTCCAGCTATGGGCGGAATAATTGTTGGTAATGAAGTTGCACGTCAATTAAACAAACGATCGATCTTTACGGAAAGAGAAAATAAAGTAATGACTTTACGCCGCGGATTTTCTTTATCCAAAGGTGAAAAAGTTTTAGTGTGTGAAGATGTTGTTACAACAGGCGGCTCTGTTTTTGAAGTGATTGAAATCGTAAAAAAGTTTGATGCAGAAGTAGTTGGAATTGGAAGTATTGTAGATCGAAGCAACGGTAAAGTTGATTTTGGATACGAGTTTTTTCCATCACTTAGATTAAATGCAGTTTCATATCCGCCTGAAGATTGTGCGATTTGCAAAGATGGAAAATTAGAGTTAGTTAAACCAGGTTCTAGAAAAGTTTTTTAATCACTACTTAATTTCAACTTAAGTGTCACGCTGAGTCTGTCGAAGTGTGACCGATTATTCATTATCAGTCTTCGACAGGCTCAGACTGACAAAAGTATAAAACTATTATATGAAAATAATTTTAGCGCTTATTCTTTTAATATCCACCATTACTTTTTCACAAATAAATTTTAACCAATATTTTTTAGATAAAACTTTGAGGTTAGATTATTATCACACGGGAAATGATACAAGTGATTCATACTCGTTTGATGAGCTGATTGAGGAGCCTTATTGGGGGGGATCAAAATTAAATCTGCTTGATCAGTTTGATTACGGTAAATATAAATTTATTGTAAAGGATTATGATTCTGGAACAGAAATTTATTCCAGAACTTATTCAACTTTGTTTAGTGAATGGCAAACAACTGATGAAGCAAAACAAACTTTAAAAAGTTTTAGTGAAACAATTGTGTTCCCATATCCTAAAAACAATGTTGTTGTTGAGTTTTATTCAAGAGATAAAAAAAACATTCTGCACAAAAAATTTGAATACACTGTAAATCCCAACAACTATTTTGTAAAAACAGAACGTACACTTGAATATCCAAATTTTGAAATTTTAAATAGTAACAATTCTAATGAAGCTGTGGATATTGTTATTGTTCCTGATGGATATACAAAAGATGAAATGAATAAATTTAAAAAAGATTGTGAAAAATTTGCGGGATTTCTTTTTAACGCATCACCTTATAAAGAAAATAAAAATAAGTTTAACGTTTGGGGAATTGAAGCACCATCCAAAGAATCCGGAACAGATATTCCCGCTGAAAATATTTGGAAGAACACAATTTCAAATACTCAGTTTTATATGTTTGATCTTGATCGATATTTGATGACAAGTGATAACAAATCACTTCGTAACATTGCATCAAACGCCCCTTACGATCAGATATTCATTTTAGTTAATACAAATAAATACGGCGGCGGTGCAATCTATAATCATTATTCAGTTTGTGTTAGCGATAATAGTAACAGCGAGTATATTTTTACACACGAGTTTGGACACGGATTTGCAGGGCTTGGAGATGAGTATTACACTTCTGATGTTGCTTATAATGAATTTTATCCTCTTGATGTTGAACCTCTTGATCCAAACTTAACGACGCTTGTTAATTTTGAATCGAAGTGGAAAGACATGCTTGATGAAGAAACTCCAATCCCAACCCCAGCAACAAAAGAGTTTAGCAAAACTGTAGGCGCTTTTGAAGGCGGCGGATATGTTGCCAAAGGTGTTTATAGACCAATGCAGGATTGTTCGATGAAATCAATTTCAGTTGATAACTTTTGTCCGGTTTGTAAACGAGCAATAAAAAAAATGATAGAATTTTATTCTGAATAAATTTTAAAGGAAAATTTTGGATCAAAGAAAATTACATAAAACAGTTGAGACTATAGCCTCGCAAAAATTTACTTCAGATGAAGAGATGCTTAAAACAGTTATAGACCAAATTGTTCACGATCAAACAACGGGATTTATAGGCGGAAGAATTTGGAAACTTTATCCTGATATTTTCGGTTATCGTTTGCTTTATCAAACAGGCAAGATGGAAATGATTGATAAAAATTTTGTGATCCGTGCTCTTGAGTATCCGGTTTTTGAACAGCTTGCACAATCCAGAACTATTCTTGGACACGAGACAATTGAAGCCTTACGGAAAAAAGGGATATTCAAATATTCAGCCTCCGGTGTTGGACATAAAACAAAACTGCAAGGCAAACCGTTTTATGAATATGTATTGGCGCTTAACTCAAAAAACATTGATGAAAAATTTAGAATTAATCTTAGTATAATTGCTACCGCTTTAACATCACAAATAAAGCAAAGAAAAATTTCCTTAAGTGCTAATCTACTAAAAGCTGATATTGATAAAGCGCGACAACTCCAAAAAAGTATTTTACCTGAACACGAATATAAATTTCATCATTTTGATATTTACGGCATAACAGATCCTGCAGAAATAGTTGGAGGAGATTTTTTTGATTACTTAGATATTGGAGATAACAACGATAGAATCGGAGTTGCAATTGGCGATGCAGCAAGTAAAGGTCTTGCGGCAGCAGCAGAAGCCATGAATATTTCCGGTGCATTAAGAATGGCAACCACTTTTGAGATTAAAATTTCCTCAATTATGAAAAGAATGAATGAACTTGTAAATAAAATTTTTGAAGATGATAAGTTTACTTCGTTATTCTATGGTGAACTTTCAACTTATACAAATGGATTGTTTCTGTATGCCAATGCAGGACATAATCCGCCTATGTTTTATAGAAGTGCCAAAAATAAAATTGAACTGTTAAATCCAACCGGACCTGTTTTAGGACCTGCACCTCAATCAAAATATTTTGTTGAAAATATTAATATCTATTTAAATGATATTCTTGTTTTGTATTCTGATGGTGTTACTGAAGCTGCAAATACTAAGTTTGCTTTTTACGGTGAACAGCGATTGATGACGATGATTAAAAAACTTAAAGAAAAAACTCCGAAAGAAATTGCACTTGGAATTTTAGAAGATGTAATTAAGTTTTCAACAAATGGTTCATATACAGATGATAAAACACTTGTAGTAATTAAAAGAACATCATAAATAATTTATTTATTTGTTTTATTTTGTGTCTTTGAGCCTTTGTGGCAATAGAATATTTAATCATCTAAAGGTTGGTTTTGCCACTAAGTCACAAAGACTCTAAGACAGAAAAAGTTTAATCTATAAAACACTTTCAATCATCTAAAATATTATTAAAATAAATTTTGGGAATATATGTTAACCTCAATAAATCCAGCTAATAACACAACAATTAAATCTTATGCAGAAATGCAGAATGATGAGATATCTAAAATCATTTCTCAAACAGATGAAGCATTTAAAAGTTGGAAAGAAACTTCATTTGTTCATCGTTCAAAATTGATGCACAACGCAGCAAGTGTTTTAAGAAACAACTCTGAAGAATATTCTCTGCTGATGACAACTGAAATGGGAAAACCAATTAAGCAATCGAGAGCAGAAGTTGAAAAGTGTGCATGGGTGTGTGATTATTATGCCGATAATGCAGAAAATTTTTTAGCCGATGAAATTATTAAAACCGAAGCATCAAAAAGTTTTGTTTCTTATCAGCCGCTTGGTGTGATACTTGCAATTATGCCGTGGAATTTTCCCTTCTGGCAAGTGTTTAGATTTGCTGCGCCAAATCTTATGGCAGGCAATGCTGGGTTATTAAAACACGCATCAAATGTTTCCGGTTGCGCATTAGCGATTGAAGATGTTTTTAGAAAGGCAGGATTTCCGGAAAATCTTTTTAGAACTCTTTTAGTTTCATCAAAAAACACTTCGCAGGTTATATCAAACAAAAAAGTACAAGCAATAACGTTAACAGGAAGCGTTCATGCAGGGAAAGCTGTTGCTTCTTTAGCAGGTAGTTTAATTAAAAAGACGGTTTTAGAATTGGGCGGCAGCGATCCATACATTATTCTTGAAGATGCTGATTTAGAGCGAGCTGCACTGTCTTGTGTTACTTCACGCTTAATTAATGCAGGTCAAAGCTGCATTGCAGCAAAAAGATTTATTATCGTTGAAAGCGTTTATGACCAATTTGAAAAATTATATCTTGATTTTATGTCAAAGAAAAAAATGGGTGATCCGTTAGATGAAAAAAATGATTTAGGTCCGCAAGCAAGTTTACAATTGCGAAATGAATTGCACGATCAAGTGTTAAGAAGTATTGAACAAGGTGCAGAATTAATTCTTGGCGGGATAATTCCTGATATGGATGGTGCATATTATCCACCTACAATTTTAAGAAACGTAAAACCCGGAATGGCAGCGTTTGATGAAGAGCTATTTGGTCCAGTTGCCGCATTAATAAAAGCTAAGGATGAAGATGATGCAATTGAACTTGCAAACAAAGGGATTTTTGGTTTGGGTGCTGCTGTTTTTACTAATGATCTAAAAAGGGGAGAGCGGATCGCAAAAGAAAAACTTAATGCAGGCTGCTGCTTTGTAAACGATTTCGTTAAATCAGATCCGCGCTTGCCATTTGGCGGGATTAAAGAATCAGGTTATGGAAGAGAACTTTCCTCATCTGGCATAAAAGAATTTTTGAATATTAAAACTGTTTATGTCAGGTGATGACCAGAATCAAGGACTTCTGTACTGATGCCGGCAAGAGCAATTGGTTTTCCTGTATCATCTGTAATTAAAGATGTTGAAAGATGTATTGGGAACTCTTCGCCATTTTTTCTTTTGTTGATAAGTTCCCCAGTCCAACCGCCAGTTAAAGTTTCAGGATATATTTTTTTTACAACAGCAGGATCATTATTCTGCGAACGAATAAATGATATTGGTTTGCCCACAATTTCTGTTAGTGAATAACCATAAACACGAGTAAATGATTTGTTTACAAAAATAATTTTATCTCGCATATTTGTAATCCAAACACATTCAGAAACACTTTTTAATGCGTGAGCAAGGATAATAATTTTTTCTTCAGCTAATTTTCTTTCAGTTATATCAGTTACAAAACCCTCGAGACAAATTACATTTCCATTTACACTGTAAATAGCACAACCTTTTTCCCAAACCCATTTTTCAGTGCCCTGCCAGGTGTTTATTCTGTACAGCAAAGTAAATTGTTCATGATTATTAATTGCATTTTGAATAGTTTCATAAACTAACAATTGGTCTTCTTTATTTATAAGATTGGCATAGCTAACAACTTTATCATTTAAAAGTTCATCTTTTCGATATCCTGTAAGCGGATAGCACCCATCACTTACAAACTCCATAGTCCAATTAAGGTTATTGGCACACCTGTAAGCCATACCTGGCAGATTATTCATAAGAGTTGTTATTTCTCTTTTCTGCTCAGAAATAATTTTTTCTGATTTTTTCCTTTCTGTGATGTCCCTGACAATTGCTTGAAAATAAACTTCATTCTGAAATTCAACTCGATTTAAATTCACTTCCGCATCAAATGGAGTTCCATCAAATCTTATGTGTTTCCATTCAAAAAACTGAGGAATACCATTCAAAGCGAGCGATAATTTTTCCTTAGTTTTTGATTTTGAAGTTTGTCCATCCGGTTGAAATTCTGGAGAAAGTAGATATGACTGTTTACCAATAATATTTTTTTTAGAAGTATTAAACATCAGCAGAGTCTTTTCATTACAATCTATAAATACTTCTTCTTTCATTAAAAAAATTGCATCGTTAGCCGAATCAAAAAGAGTTTTAAATTTTAGTTCACTTTGCTTTAACGAAGCAATAGCTTTTGATTTTTCGGTTACGTCTGTAAAAAAAACTGCAATTGTTTTGTCAGATAATTTCATTGCAGAAAACTCATAAACACCTTTAAAATGAATATCCTCATAAAATAAATCTTGATTAAGAAGTGGATGCCCTTTAATTACCACATCTATAAATTTATTGATGACATTATCTTTTACAAGCGAAGGAAAAATATCCTGAATTTTTTTTGATATTAATGCATAAACATCTATTTGAAGAATGTTAACAGCAGATTGATTTGTACTGATTAAAATCAGTTCGTTATTCTCATCTAACCTGTAAACAAGCACACCAAGCGGTGAAGCATCCAACATATTCTGCAAACTTTGCGCTAGGTTTTTTGCATTAACTTCAGCATTTTTTTGATATGTGATATTATCAAACACAAAAAATATTTTTTTTGATAAATTAGAATCGTCCTTTGTATAAATAGTTTCCCTAACCCAATACTCCTGCCCGTTTTTACGCAGCATTTTCATTTCGTTCGATGATTGCTTGTTGGGATTTAGCAGCACATACTGAACCTGTTTTTCAATTCTTCCAGATTCTTGCGGAATAAATAGCTTAGAAATGTGTAAACCAATTAACTCTTCAACAGCGTATCCTAATTCTTTTGCGCCATTTTTATTTATCGAGGTAATTTTAAAATCATAATTGATTGTGACATGAATTAAAGGTAGATCCTCATAAAGCGAACAATATTTATCAACATTATCTTTATGCATTTTGTATTAATTAGCTTTTTAGATCTGAATAAAATTTGACTGAGGTCTTCATTTCAATATGGATTAAACTTTTTTAGTAAAAAGTATAATATTGTTAAAAACTTACTCACTAAGATAAGTAGAAAAAATTTATAGTTTATAGCAATTTACTAAGTGATAGCTTTTTCAATTTATAAATTAAGAAATACAATCAATTCTGTTTTATAATTGTTATAATTTGATTTGAAGGTTATCTTTACAAAACAAAATAACAACTTCAAGATTTCATCCTTTGAAAAACTATAAACTTATTATCCAGTATGATGGAACTAACTTTTCCGGATGGCAAATCCAAAAAAATTCCGCATCAATCCAACAAAAGATTACTGAAGCAATAGAAGTTATTTTAAAAAAAAAGATTAATCTTATCGGATCAGGCAGAACAGACACAGGTGTACACGCGTTTGGACAAACTGCAAATTTTAGAACTGAAAATGAGATTGATATATACAGGTTCAAACACTCGCTTAACTCCATTTTACCCGCAGATATTATAATTACATCAATGGAAGAAGTTGGTACAGATTTCCACGCAAGATATGATGCAAGAAAAAGAACTTATTTGTATTTAATCTCACAAACAAGATCACCTTTCTATAAAAATTATTCATATTTTTATCCACGTAAAATTGATTTGCAAAAACTGAATATGTTGTGTGACTTATTTTTGGGTGAAAAAGATTTTACATCCTTCAGCAAAAAAAATGATGAGATTGAAAACAAAATGTGTAAAGTCTATAAAGCATTTTGGTATAAAAAAAGTGAACTGATTCTATTTGCAATTCAAGCTGACAGATATTTGCACGGAATGGTAAGAACAATTACCGGTACTTTATTAAATGCACAAGATCATGCTGATTCTGAAAATTTTATTAATAAAATATTTAACTCACATAACCGGGAAGAAGCATTTGAATCTGTACCGGCTAAAGGACTATTTTTATATAAAGTGGAGTATTAGAAATGTTCGATCTTAAATCAAAAAAAGTTTTAATTACTGGCGGATCAAGAGGAATTGGAGCTGCGTGTGTAAAATATTTTTGCATGGCTGGCGCATCAGTTGCATTTACTTATAATACAAATCCCACGCTTGCTGCAAAATTAGAAAAAAGATTTTCTAAAATTTCTAAATGCAAAGCATATAAAGTTGATATTAATAATGAAGAGGAAATTAAAAATACGGTTCAAATGGTTGTTAAAGATTTTGGAAGAATAGATGTGTTAGTTAACAACGCTGGAATTTGGAAAGAAGCAAAAATTGCAAGGATGAAACTCTCTGAATGGAACGAAACTATAAAAACAAATCTTACATCTACATTTTTATTTACACAGCAAGTAAGCAATTTTATGAAATTAAGGAGATATGGTAAGATTATTAATGTATCTTCAACGGCAGGGCAGAGGGGCGAAGCACATTATTCACATTACGCAGCATCCAAAGGCGGAATGATTTCATTCACTAAATCACTTGCTTCAGAGCTTGGTCCGTTTAACATAAATGTAAACAGTGTTGCACCAGGCTGGGTTTTAACTGATATGTCTAAAAGTGTTTTAACAAATAAAAAAAGCCTTGATGAAGAATTAAAAAAAATTCCAATAGGCAGAATTGCAACTGCAGATGATATTGCAGGACCAATCTTGTTTCTCGCTTCAGATTTATCAAGACATATTAATGGTGAAGTTTTAAATGTAAACGGCGGCTCGGTTTTAGTTGGATAAAAAATGGAATTTTTAGCAAGCATACATCCAAAAGTTGTTCATTTTCCGATTGCATTTTTAATGCTTTATCCGGTAATGGAATTACTTTTTATTTTTACTCGTAAAGATTTTTTTTCTAAAGCAGCATTTTTGTTTTTAACTGTTGGAGTTATTGGAGCTTTATTTGCAGTGCTTTCAGGTAATCAAGCATTTGGACTTGTAAAGAATTGGACAGCAGAAGGAAAAGATATTTTTAATAATCACCAGACTTATGCAAACTTAACTGTGTGGTTTTATGCAATCTTACTTGTTGTTAGATATTTCTTATTTGTAAAGAAAAAACTAAATCGTATGGCTATAATTATTATCTTTGTGTTGTCTTTGCTTGGCGGGTATTTTGTTTATCAAGCAGGTAATTACGGCGGCAAATTAGCTGAGCAAATTTTTATATTTTCAAATTCAACTGATGCGAATCAAAAATAATATTTGTTAACAAGATTAAATTCTTTTTAAAATGATTAGATCAACAAAATATATTCTCATTACAATATTTTTATTTTCATCTGTTGGATTTTCAGGAATTCCACCATCAAGCAGAGCTTCAGGATTCTTTGTGGCATTTGGAGTTGGACCACGAATGCCGCTCGGTGATTTTGCAAACACAACCGACCTTGGCTACGGTGTTAATATTGAATTTTCTTATACCGATACAGATTACCTTCCGGTTTTTCTATTTGCAAATGTTGGTTATGAGCAGTATCCGGGCTCACAAAATTATTTTCAGGAAACTGAATATTCCAATTTTCATACTAATTCTTTGCCTGTAAATATTGGTATGCGATATTACTTTGCCCCGCTGTTGGAAAATATTGTTTTACTAATGCCGATTGTACAAGCTTCTGCAACGTACACTTATTATCAAACATTGCACGAGTTCGATCAAAATGCAAACAGAAATAATTTTCTTGATGATGAAAGTAAGTTTGGATTTAGCGCCGGTGCAGGCATTTCAATGTTTATGATGGAATTGTTAGCATCATATAACTATATGCCGTCAAATCAATTTATTTCTGTTGATCTAAAAGTTAGAATACCTTTATATATAAATTTTTAAGGGATGATTATGAAATACAAAAATCTTTTACTTGATATTAATCAACAAATTGCTGTTCTTACATTAAACCGACCAGAAAAACTAAACGCACTTAATCACGAAACATTGACTGAACTTCATCAAGCTTTTACAATGTTAAATGAAGATGAAAATATTTTTGTTGTGATATTAACCGGAGCGGGTGAAAAAGCTTTTGTTGCAGGCGCAGATATTTCCGAAATAAACAAATTAAATTTATTAGATGGAAAAAAGTTTGCAGAATTTGGTCAATCAGTTTTTTCTATGATTGAAAAATTTGATAAACCAGTTATTGCCGCTGTAAATGGATTTGCTCTGGGCGGCGGTTGTGAACTTGCTCTTTCCTGCCACATAAGATTAGCAAGTGAAAATGCAAAGTTTGGACAACCGGAAGTTAATTTGGGAATTATTCCTGGTTATGGCGGAACTCAGCGTTTAACACGCCTAGTAAATTCCGGTAGAGCAGCAGAAATGATTTTGACTGCTGATATGATTGATGCAGTCGAAGCTTATAGAATTGGATTAGTAAATAAAGTTTATCCGCAAAGCGAATTACAAAGTAAAGCTTTTGAAATGGCTTCAAAGATTGCAAGTAAAGGTCAGCAGGCAATTCGGTTTGCTTTAAAATCAATTAAAGTTGTGGATGAAGTTTCATCACAACAAGGGCAGAATATTGAAGCGGCGATGTTTGCTCTATGCTGCGGTACAGAAGATTTTAAAGAAGGCACTCAAGCATTTTTAGAAAAAAGAAAACCGGTTTTTACAAATAAATAATTTAATTCTTGAACTTAAACTTGAACATGAACTTAAATCCCAATTCTTCTTTCCCAAAAAACTTTGCTCTAATTATGTTTGGAGTTGTGGTTGTACTTCTCATCAGCAATATAATTATAACGAAGTTTGTTAATAAAGATGAACAGCCTAAAAACAGGGAGGCGCTTTTCGGAGTTGAGATCGATTCATCGTTTCATACCGCACTTAAAAACTTTGGTTTTTCGGATAGCTGGATTTTAAAAAAGAAAATAAAAAATATTTCCGGTGATTCACTATTTGCATCCTATTCAGTTAAAGTTCCAAAAGATGTTCCAATTCATTTACTAATCCTTGAGCTTAAAGATATTTTTTGGGAGTATGATGCAAAGATTGATGCAGAAGAAATTGTATCAGCAAAAAAAACAATTTTACAAATAGAATCGGATAACAAATTAAAGCTTGCCGCAGAGTTATTTTATGATGAAAAAGTAATGCGAGAATACGGAACTGTTTCCTTTTTGGTTAATGATTTGCCTTTACAAAATGATGAGTTGCTTAATAATTTTTTAAAAACTCCTGAATTGTCTTATTGTGTTTTAATTCCGAACTCAGATTCTAAAAAACATTTATCAGCTTTATCCAAGGCCGGTAAACGATTTGCCTTACTTCTAAATGATGACATTACTGAATTGGATTATAAGCTTTCTGCTAATTATTCCGATGAAAGATTATTAAGATCGATTAAAGAAATTGTGGGAACATTTTATTCAGCAGCGTTTTTTATTGTTGATGTTAAATCTGATCTGTTTGAATCGAGCAAATTTTCTTTTATAGAAAATCAATTAAAGAAAAGATCCATAACAATTGTTACTACTGCTAAGCTGCAAACATTAAATTCAAACAGCATTAATGTTGAAAATGAATTTCAGAATTTTATGTTATCAGTTCAAAAAAGGGATGAAAAAATTTTAATGGTTAATGCAGATCAGTTCGTTACAATTTCTACTTTAATTCCATCGTACAGAAAAATTGGCTACAAGTTTATTTATCCGGGTGATATTGTTATTAAAAGGTAAGCTTTTATTTGGAACTTAAATCACTTCACCAAATAAATTAACTTCCACAATCTCAATTTTTAGTTCATCAAGTTTTTGCATTAATAAATTTTTATCTCCAACAAGCACGATAGAAAGTTTATCATTAAGTATAAACTTCTTTGCTGCCTCTTCAACTTCCGATTTTGATACTTCGTTTACATTGCTGATATAGGAATCAAAATAATCATCGGGCAAATTGTACAAAATTTTTCCTGCTACTCCGGAAGCGATTTGGCGATATGTTTCAAAATTAAGAGGAAACTTTTTTGTAATCGATGATTTAGCAAATTCAAGTTCGGCTTCACTTATTCCATTATGAATATTATCAAGCTCAAAAAGAATTTCTTTAAGTGCGTTGGTCGTATTTTCTATTCCAACGGAAGTTGAAACTTCAAAAAAAGCTGTGTCTTTAAAATATTGAAATCTTGAAGTTGCGCCGTAAGTATAGCCGTTTCGTTCTCGTAAATTAAGATTGATTCTGCTAGTAAACTGTCCGCCTAAAATTGTATTCAATAAATATCTTTGAAAAAAATCTTTTTGATTTCTATTCTCAGTTAAATGTCCAACTCTAATTTCAGATTGAACTGAACCTTCTTTGTGATACAAATATATTTTTTTACTTGGCTTAGCTGATGTAACTGATAACTGAATTTTATTCTGATTGTTTTTCCAATCAGAAAAATATTTATTGAGTAATTGTTCAAGTTCAACTTGATTCAGATTTCCAACAACAATCAAATTAGAATTAGAGGGAGAAAAAAAGTTTTTGTAGAAAGATTTTATTTCTTCAATAGAAATTGTTTTTACCGTTTTTTCATATCCAGCAACAGGAAAGGAGTAGCTATTTGATTTGCCGAGAACTACCATATCAAAAATCTCATCAGCTAAATAATCCGGCTCATCTTTACTTTGTAAAATTCTTATAATCAGTTTCTTTTTCTCTCTTAAAAAATCATCATCATTAAAAGAAGGTTTTAACAAAACTTTGCTGAACAATTCCAGCGATCTATCAAAATTTTCGGTAAGTGATTGTAAGCTTAGATTTACTAAATCGTTATCTGTGGATACATTAAAACTTGAACCGAGCATATCAAACTCATCACTCAACTGCAAAGCATTTAATCCATCGGCGCCTTCATCCATAACTAATGAAGTTAAAAAAGATAATCCAATTTTATTTTCAGGATCAAATTTGCTGCCTGCATTTAACATAAGGTTTAATCTTACTAAAGGTAGTTTATCTTTTTTAATAAATATTACACGCAATCCGTTACTTAAGAAAAACTGATTTGGCTGCGGAAGAGTAAAACTTATTTCCTCTTTTGATTGTGGTTTATTTTTTCGTTCGATCATTATAAATCTTTCTTTGGGGTGATGCGAAGTTCAACAAAGGGCTTTGTTAAATATTTTTGCACTGCACTTTTTAGCGAATGTTTATCAACCTGATTGTAGCGCTCGAGATCAAACGAAAAAGAATTTGGTTCATTCAGATGATAGTTGTAATGGTTCAAATAATCAGCAACTGTATCAAGATTTTGCATTGCAAAAACAAACTGTGCTTTAATTCCATTTTTAGATTTTTCTAATTCCTTTTCCGTAACATTCTCTGCGGCAAGATTATTTAACTCCTCCATAATTATTTTTTTTAATTCATCAAGATTTGTTTCCGGGCTTGCAGTAGAGATTATCATAAACTGTCCGCCAAATTTTCCGGAATATTGAAAAGCAGTAACATCCTGTGCAATCTGCAAATCAAAAACTAATTTTTTATAAAGACGTGAGTTTTTTGAACCGGTTAAAATATCTGCAGCAGCTTCTAAAGATGAATCATCATTACCAAAAATTAAATCCGAATGCCAAGCAAGATAAATTCTATCAAGCTGAACATTGTCTTTGTGTTCAATAAAAATATTTTCTTTTAGTTCAAGTTTTTTTGATTCAGGTTTATGATTTGATTCAAACGGTTCAATATCTTCAAAATATTTTTCTATTAATTGTTTTGCGATTTCGTTTTCAAAATCTCCTGCTACTACAAGGCAGGCATTGTTTGGCGAATAATATTTTTTGAAGAAGTTTTTTACATCGCCTAAAGTGTAACCTTCAATATCTTTTAAAAATCCGATTGTTGACCAACTGTAAGGATGATTTTTCGGATATAGATTTTTATTTATTAACTCCAACGCTAACCCATAAGGCTGATTGTCATATCTTTCTAAGCGTTCATTCTTTACAACATCTTTTTGATTATCAAGCTTGGCTTGAGTAAGTGCAGGTAAAAAATATCCCATCCTATCTGATTCGAGCCAAAGTGCAAGTTCTAAATTGTTGGATGGAAGTTTTTCATAATAATTTGTTCTATCAGTTGATGTAGAGCCGTTCAAAGTTCCACCGGCTTCCTGTATGTATTTAAAGTGCATTTCTTTCGGAACATTTTCTGAACCCTGAAACATCATGTGTTCAAACAAATGTGCTAAGCCTGTTTTGCCCTTTGTTTCATAAGCGGAACCAACCTTGTACCAGATGTTTACAGAAATAAGCGGCAGCGATTTGTCCTGGTATAAAATATACTCAAGTCCGTTTTTTAATTTTGCTTTGGTGCAGTTAAGATTAAGATGATTCAATAATTTTCCTTTTAATTGTATTTTGATTTCGTAGCACAGTCCGCCGCGGCGAATCAGTCTGTGCTTTTCTAAAAAGTATTTATATTCACAGACTAAAGTCTGTGTTACGGATTTAATAGGATTAATAATTCTACTTTAACAAAAATTCTATTCGTTCAAGTTTTCCATCAATATTATTATTTGGATAGATACCAAGTAATTTTGCAAGCAACGGATAAATATTAATATTTTCTATTGTGCCGCAAGTGTAGCCGGATTTAAAATCTGGACCAATCGCATAAAATATTCCATGCATATCAATATTTGTTGGATCATAACCGTGATTACCACCCGGAAATTTTTTAGAATATTTTGCAATATCTTCTTCATTAAATAAACTGTAGCCTAAATCTGTAATTACAACTATCTCAGCAACCCAAGGATTACTTTTGTAATGAAGATAATCGGGAAGATCTTTTTTCCAATAGACTTTATAATTTTTTTCTGAGTCCTTTAGTTTTTGATAAACAGCATTTTTCTCAGCTTCATCCGGATAAATAAACATCATTGTTCCTTTGTCTGATGTTTTAAATTTAAATCCTTTTAAAAGTTCATCAATATTTATAACTCTATCTTTGCTTAACTCCGTCATTCCATGATCAGAAACAATAATAACGTTTGTGCTGTCTAATAGATTTAATCTTTTTAATCCAGAAAATATTTTCCCAATTAAACTATCTTCCATTTCGATTGACTGATTTACTTCTTTGGAGTTT
>JBDTRQ010000420.1:0-7729 GCA_039931535.1 Ignavibacteriota bacterium | reverse complement strand
TCACACAAGAAATATTCCTCTTGGTGAAGACGTTGATGTAGAAGTTCTTGCGAAGGGAACTCCCGGATTAGCTGGTGCTGATTTGGCAAATCTTGTTAATGAAGCTGCATTGTTGGCGGCAAGAAAGGATAAGAAAAAAGTTGAGATGATCGACTTTGAAGAAGCTAAAGATAAGGTAATGATGGGAATGGAAAGAAAAAGTTTAATCATTTCTGAAAAGGAAAAGAAAACAACTTCTTATCATGAAATTGGACACGTACTTGTTGCAAGAATGATTCCTGAAGCTGACCCTGTTCACAAAGTTACAATCATTCCGCGTGGCAGAGCGCTTGGTGTTACTAGTTATCTTCCTATTGATGAGAAACATACTTATTCAAAAGAATATCTTGAAGCGATGATTACTTATGCTTTAGGCGGTAGAGCTGCTGAAAAATTAGTTTTCAATCATTACACTACAGGCGCTGGTAACGATATTGAAAAAGCTACGAACATTGCTCGTAAAATGGTTTGCGAATGGGGAATGAGTGATAAACTTGGTCCGCTTGCTTATGGTGCAAAGGAAGAAGAAATATTTTTAGGAAGAGAAATTCAAAAGCATAGAGATTACAGCGAAAAAACAGCAATTGAAATTGATGATGAAATTCGAGAAATAATTAATTCCGCTTTTGATAGAGCTGTTAAAATATTAAGCGATAATATGGGTTTACTTCACAGACTTTCAGAAGAATTACTTGAAAGAGAAATTCTTGATGCTGAAGAAATTGATAGCTTAATTCGTGGCGAAAGTTTACCGCCGATGGAGAAGGAAGTAAAAACTCCGGAAGGCGCTGTTCCTGATCACGTAAAAAAATTAATGGAACAAAGACAGCAACAGGATTCAGACCTTAAAAATGAATCACATTGATAACGGTACAATTCACTACAGAGATGAATTAGTTAGAAAACTGATTCATCTCTTTTCTTTATCCATTCCGATTATTTATTATTTTATCCCTTCATCTACATCAATTACGATTCTTATTTGCTTAACTATTTTTGCTCTTGTTGTTGATGGTGGAAGATTCGTTTCAAAATCATTTGCAAAAGTTTTTTACAAAACATTTGGATTTTTATTACGCAGACATGAACTTGATAATGAAAAGAAAAATTTAACAGGCGCTACTTATGTGCTTATCTCAGCATTAATTTGTGCTTTAATTTTTCCCAAAGTGATTTTTGTAACTGCGTTTACGATACTGATTATCAGCGATACAATGGCTGCGCTGATTGGAAGAAAGTTTGGTAAAAGAAAATTCCTAAGAAAAAGTTTTGAAGGAACTTTATCGTTTTTCATTAGTGCAAGCATCGTAGTTATTTTTACACCTAAGGTTGGCAATTTCCCAGTGGAATACGTAATTGGATTTATCGCCGCATTTGTTGGAGCGATAGTTGAAAATATTTCATACGGTTATGCAGATGATAATTTAACAATTCCGATTTCTGTTGGATTAACAATGTGGATTTTATACTTAATAATTTTTCCAAACTTAGATTTGGTTTTACAAAATGTTCCGAGGTAAATATGAAAAAGATTTTAATTGCAATAACAATTTTTAGTTCGCTTTATTTCTTTAATGGTTGCGATTCCAGGGTTAAACCAGCAACCGGTTTTGAGGATGAAATTTATGTCGTTGCGGATTCATTAGAGTTTGAAGCCTTAAAATTGGCATTGCAATCTGCGTTTGAAGTTGAAATAAACACACCAATGCCTGAAAAACTTTTTATCCTAAAGAGAGTTTCATCCAATTTAATTGATAAAGTTAAAGACAAAAAAAACATTGTAATTGTTGCCCCATTAAATTCAGACTCATACACTTCGCAGTATATCAAATCGATAGTTGATAAAGAACTGCAAAAAAAATTAGCAAGCGATGATAATTTTATTATCAGCAAATATGATTTATGGGCTAAGAATCAGCTTGTTACTGTTTTATCTGCTGCAAATATGCAGGAACTCGAATTCAAAATTTTAAAGAACAAAGACAATCTTTTATATGCGTATCAAAAAATTTCCGATAAAAGATTAAAAGAAAGTTTATACTCACCGCGCTATGAGCGGAAGGCAATTGAAGGAAAACTATTGCGTGATTACGGCTGGCTTATTTATGTTCAGGCTGATTTTAAGCTTGCGAAAAGTGATTCCGCAAATAATTTTGTTTGGCTGCGCAGATCACCCGGCAGTGAAATGGAGCGATGGATTTTTATTCATTGGATAGATAATGCAACTCCGGAATATTTAAATGCTGACTCAATCAAAGCAAAAAGAAACCGAATGACAAAACAATATTATCAAATACGTGATGATGATTCCGCGTATGTTGTTTTGGTTGATAGTTTTTATACAACAACCGAAGTAAACTTTAATAATAGATACGCACTTTACACACAAGGTTTATGGGATTTAAATATCAAAGGTATGGGCGGTCCATTTGTTAATTATACTTTTTATGATGAGAAGAGCAGAAGATTATACATGCTTGATGGATCAATCTTTGCTCCAAAATATTATAAACGAAACCTAATTCAACAAATAGATATAATACTTCAATCGTTTTTAACGAGAGATGAAATTTCAAAAGACCGTGCAGAAGATCTTATTGGTGATATCGACGACTCAATTAAGTTTTAAATTTGATAACGCCGGCGGTAGAATAACATCTGGGAAATCTGCCGCTAATTTCATCATATAAATTTTTGCTTTATCAAACTTTTTAAATTGCACTTCATACAATGCGCGGCTTATCAACATTGAAGCAATAAATCCTCTTAAAGAAGTAATGTATTTATCATCTCTGCTGTCAAATCTAATTTTAAAATCCGATAAAGGTGCATCAACATAATCGCTTGTGTTAACTACTTTAAATAAAAATAGATATGGAACAAGTGTATAACCTTCTGGAAGCTGAAATTCACCCCGTTTCATTTCACCATTAACCAGTTCTGGGGCGATAAAATAATCATGCTGAATAATATTGGTTGAGATTAATCCAGTCATAATTTTTCTGTATAAAAACTCCAAAAGCTGATTGTTAGTTTTATCTTTCTGCTCACGCTCGAATGGTTTTAATGCTTCAATAAATTGTTCAACTTCAGATTTAATTCCTGTTAATAAGGTTGGATGATTTGTATTCAATTGATTATAGTACCATGATCTTCGTAATAATTCTTTATCAATTACAGTAACATCTTTTCTAAAATTTTCTACTAACTGGAAATAATATGCTGCTGAAATAAAATAATCCCATTGATAACTAAACACAATTGAGTTTTTGGGAAGCGAGTTTAAAATAGCTTTAGTGTAATCCTCATAAATAAAATTATTTCTTTGATTCACCTCATCATAGTTTGAATAAAATTGTAATCCCAAAAACAAAACAAAAATTGAAATCGGAATTACAATTTTCATTTTATTTTTTATAGTAAAATTTATTATTTGCACGATTCCAAAAACTGCAAAGAACGCAAGTGAGATGTAAGCAAGTAAAAAATACGAATCGATATCATTAATATCATAGTTGATCGAATATAAAACTGTTGATAAAAATACTATGATATTAAAAATGAAAAACTTTCTTGCATAGATGAATGAAACTATCAAACCAATAGTTGCAATAATTAAAGTTAACGAAAATTCTTTAGGAAGATTTTCAATAAAATAGTTAAACTGTTTTGCCGCTGCTTCTGTAGATGAGAAAAGCCAAACTTGATACTGCTGTCCGGAAACGTGCCTGATTATGTGTTCCCAGTCGGTTGGATTACCCCAATTCATTACAGGATTTTGAGATGCGCGTATTGGTAAGTAGGAATAAATTAAAATCAAAATTGGAAAAAATATTATAAGCATAAAAATAATTTGTTTTATACTTTTTGTATTGAATCCATTTTTAGCAAAGTACAAATAAGCAACACCAGGTATAATTAGCAGCGTTGTCATATGATTTGAAAATCCAAATGCTAACGTAACTGCGAAGACAATCCAGTATTTTGAAATTGATTTTTCAAAATCAGAAAACAAAAACGCCTTTACTAAAGCAAAGATTACTATCGTTATTAATAAAAGATGTAAACTATATACTTCAACCGAAGTACTTTGAAACCAGAATGTTTTACTTAATGCAAGAAACAATCCGCTAAAAACCGCCGCAATAATTTTTACATTTTCAGATAGCACAAAGGTTGATTGAACTAAAACAGCTTTTGTTTTATCAGATTGTTTTTTCTTCTTCGGCTTTTCTTTATTTACTTTTTTAAATTGAAACGAATTAAGATTATCCAAAATTAATTTTGCTGTAAAAATGAAAATAGCCACCGCCGCAGAACAGTAAAGCGCTGCTAATAAGTTCATTTGAAATATTTTTGAAAAGGGAAGTGGTAGTAAAGAAAACAAATACCCAAGCATTGTATAAATTGGATAACCAGTTGGATGTGCAATGCCAAGCGTGCACTGAACAGCAGCTAATTCGCCTGTATCAATTTCAATTACCGAAGGTGCAATTGTTAACATATAAAAAACAAAAGCGATTAATCCTGCTAACAAATAATAATATTTTTGTAAGTATTTCATTTTCTGCACTGAATATTAATTAAAAATGTTTTTATAAATATTTTTTGTTTGTTCTTGTAACTCGTTTAAAGTTTTTGAGAATAAATCGGACATTGAAAATCCACACATTAAAGAAAGCTTATCAATTTTTAATTTTTCAGATGGAATTTTTGAAAGTTTATTATTAAAAACCAATTGATTAAAAAGTTCAATCTTTTTTAGAGTTAAGAAATTGTTTTCTATCTGGTCAAAATTAATATCTTTGGTGTAAAATTGTTTTAGAAGATAAAATGAATTTATACCATTCATCTTTTCCCGATCAATCAACAAATCAGGATTTGTCAAAAATAAATATGATATAATAAAATCAATATCCGTTAATCCACCGCTGCTTTTTTTAATATTAAAAGTTGTATCGCCGATTGGATAAAGTTTTTTTCTCATCTCAATCATTTCTTTTTTTATCAGCAATTTATCTTTTTCTATTACGGTTTTGATATACTGACTATAAAAATTATTAAACAATTTAATATCGCCAAAAATAAGTCTGCATTTAGTAAAAGCCTGCAGCTCCCAAACTCTTGCTCGGTTAGAAATATATTTTTTGTAATCCTCAACATCCCAAACAAGCTGACTGCTTTTACCTTCCGGTCGTAATCTGCAATCAATCTCAAGTCCGGGCAAATCATTCTTAAATATTTGTAAAAGTGTTTGAACATCTTTTTGAATTGTGGGATAGTTCTCAATGTTTTCTACAACAAAAATTAAATCAACATCCGATGCAAAAGATAATTCACCGATTCCAAAACTTCCCATCGCGGCAATGAAAAAATTATTTTTCCAATCTTTATTTTCTACAAAACTTTGAGTGATTGCAATAATTTTATGATTTAGATATTCAGTATATAATTTTAAAAACTTATTTGGAGGAATGATATCAGCACATAATTGAACAGATGTTCTGAAATAAAAATCTTTTAAAGTAAGATTATCAAAAATATTATCAGTAATCGGCACTAAAGAATCACGGGATAAAAAAATATCACGCAAAAATTTATCCTCCGCAAAAAGATCGATTGATTTTTGAGAACGTTCACACAAAGTAAAAAACAATTTCAAAAATTTATTATCTAAAAATTCTTCGTACCAGATTTTAGGAAAATGTGCATTACGAATAACTCTTGCAAAGTTCTCTAAAATTAAATCAGGATCAATAGAATCATTTAAAAAATTATATAGTTCATTAGCAATCTTTTCAAAAGCGGTTGTTGTACGATTATCAAATTGTTTTTTATCAAATAGGCTTTTTCCCGAACGAAGAAATTCAAAATTACTTTTTGCTCTTTGAGAATCTATAAAATTAATTCTATCAAAATCATTTTTAGTATCCTCAGCAGCACTAATCCCAACAATGGAATTATAAATACGCTGAACATTTTCTTTACAGTTTTTAAGATGTTCTTTGAAGGACTTCAAATCTTTAAACTTTAAAAAGTGTGCAAGTTTTTCAGCTATTTCGCCATCAGCAGGGATGGTGTGCGTTTGCAAATCATTCATCAATTGAAGATAATGTTCTGCTTTACGGTAAAGTGTATATGCGATTATAAAATTATTTGCTTCTTCTGTTGATAAAATATTTTTGGTAGAAAGTTTATCAATTGCAATTAAAGAATTACCCGTTCGGATCTCTAAATATTTTCCGCCGTTAAGAAGTTGAAGCGCCTGCAAAGAAAATTCTATATCACGAATACCACCAGAAACAAGTTTTATATTATCATCCGATTTATTTTTTTGTTCAATGTTCGATTTTAATTTTTTGATTTGTTCGATTGGAGAAATTGTAAAAGATGCAGGATAAATAAATCGTGAAACTGAATTTGAAAATTTATTAAATAAAGTTTTACTGCCGCAAAGAAAATTTGCTTTAATAAGCATTTGTCTTTCCCAATCTTCGCCGCGCGTTTCGTAGTAACGTAAATACTCATTATAACTTCCGCACAAAGGCGCATTTCTTCCATCGGGGCGCAGTCTAAAATCAACTCGATATAAAAATCCAGCGCCGGTTTTTTTACTTGCCGTTTCTATAAAAAGTAAAATCGTTTCTGAAAGAATTTGGTTGTAGTAAGTCTTTTTCTTTAGGAGTGAATTCTTATCGTATAAAGCAACTAAATCAATATCAGAACTATAATTCAATTCGCCGCCGCCAAGTTTACCGAGTGAAATTACAACGTACTTGCGTGCAGTTTTTTCAATGTTATACTTAGATAAAATTTCATTATAGCATAAATCAAAAAGGGCTGCGGATATTGAATTTGAAAGCTCGGCAAGGTATCGAGTAATATTAATTAAGTCATCTTTTAGATAAATATCTTTTAAACCGATTCTTAAAATTTCTTTTCGTTTAAAATTTCTAATTGCATTTACTTTTGATTCAAAAGATTTATAAGATGAAATTGTTTTTTCTAAACTGCTTCTAAAATATTTTTCATCAACTATTTGTTCCAGCACGGATGGATTAATAATCCAGTGAAAATACTCCGGATTTCTTACAAGTATATCCGTTAAGTAATTGCTGTTGTTGGTTAGCGTAATCAGAATTTCAATTTGATGCGGATACTTTAAACATTCATTAATAAAAAAAGCAATATCAAACTGATTTTGAATTATGCGAAGTAAATTTGATTCGGAAGATTTAGTGAAGTAATGAAGTTCAGTTTCGATTTCAATTTTAGATAAAAATTCCTCAAGCATGTTTTGAGATACTTTTCCCGCAGCTTTCTCAATCAGCTTTATAATAAAATCTTGTGAAAGAAATTTTTGTTGAAACATTAATAATTTTGTTTTTTTCAACAGGAATCTAATATTAAACCGCGTATAATTAAAAGATTATCATACCAGAATAGGATAATATTATGAAGCAGATAACGCTGATAATAAGTATAATTATTTTTTTAAGCTCAACAAGTTTTTCTCAAAAAATTGAAGAGAGAAAAGATTTTAAAATATATTTTGATGAATATGGACACGATGGCTGTTTTATCCTGTATGATTTTAAGAAGGGTTTACATCACAAAAAAAAATTACTTTTAAAATACTAAAGCAGCTCGAAATTATTTAACTCTATCAATCAATATTAAAAATATTTTT
>JBDTRQ010000419.1:0-4012 GCA_039931535.1 Ignavibacteriota bacterium | reverse complement strand
CGTTAGAAGATGTTTCTTCGGTTGTAAATCTACAAGCAGGCGTTGTAGATGGACATTTTAGAGGCGGACGAAGTAATGAGGTAAAATATCTGATTGATGGAGTTCCTGTTAATGATGTTTATTCAGGTCAATCTTCTTTATCACCAGAAATAAATAGTATTGAAGAAGTTCAGGTACTGACTGGAACATTTAATGCTGAATACGGTGAGGCTCTCTCAGGAGTAGTAAACCAGATAACAAAAATTGCTGGCGATAAATTTGATGGAAACATTTCTATTCATACCGGCGATTATATCAGCACACATAATGATATTTTTACAAATATCGATCATATAAGTCCAAATAATGTTTACAATCTTCAAGGATTTATATCAGGCCCATTTCCTGGTTTAGAAAGTTTTGCAAAAATATTTTTATCTGGAAGATATAATTATGATGAAGGTGCACTATATGGGCAAAGAATATTTAATCCTTCAGATTCATCAAATTTTTCGGCAAACAATTCTGCAAATTGGTATGTGGGTTCTACTGGGGACAAACAGTATGTTCCAATGAATTTTAATAAAAAATTTTCTTTACAAGCAAAGTTAGCGTTAAATGTTGGTGGTGGTAAAGGGCTTGTTTTATCGGGATTTTATCAAGATTCTAAATACAGAGATTATGATCACATATATAAATTAAATCCTGATGGTGATTACAAAAGATTTCAGAAAAGCTTTTTAGGTATAGCAAGTTATACTTTGCTGTTAAGTAATTCAGCGTTCATAGATTTTTCATTATCGAGTTTACAGTCAGAGTATAAGCAATATGTTTATGAGGATCCACTTGATCCTAGATATGTTGATCCAGACAGAAAAAAAGATGTAAGTGGAAATGCTTTTCTTTCTGGCGGTACAGAAAATTGGCATTTCAATCATACTACAACCAGCATAACGGAAAAAACAGATTTTACATGGCAGATTGATAATATAAATCAAATAAAAACAGGAGTAGATTTTACATTTCATAAATTAGAATACAAAGATTTTCAAATTATAATTGATGCAACCTCTAATTTTAAACCAAAACTTCCGGGTGTGGGTGCGTTCAACTATAATACTTATCAATCAAATCCATTTCAACTTGCATACTACATTCAAGACAAAATAGAAATTGATTATCTGATAGTAAATGTTGGATTAAGATTTGACTACTTTGAACCGGATGGAAAATATTTAATTGACCCAAACAAAATAAATTTATTGGATGAATTACAACCTCCTTATCCTGATTCACTATTAGCTAAAGCAACAAGCAAATCTCAACTAAGTCCTAGAATTGGCATCTCCTATCCAATTTCAGATAAAGGGGCAATTCATATTTCTTACGGACATTTTTTTCAGATTCCATCATTTGAGTACTTGTACTTAAATCCTAATTATAGAATTCCATTAACAGGTGATTTTCCTGAAAATATTGGCAACACAATTGGTAATGCAGATTTGCAGCCACAACAAACTATTATGTATGAAATTGGTTTGCAGCAGGCGTTAACAAATGAGCTTGGGGTTACAGTTACAGGCTATTATAAAGATATTAGAAATCTATTAGCTGCAGAAATATTTATTAAAAATGATTTTAGAAAATTCAGTAGACTTGTAAATAAAGATTATGGTTCGGTAAAGGGAGTCACTTTGTCTCTTGAGAAAAGATTTATTAATGGCATCGGTGCATCAATTGATTATACATTTCAGATCGCTAAAGGTAGTGCATCAGATCCAAATACAGCCTTTAATAATGCACAGGCAAATCCACCAATTGAATCAAACAAACAATTAGTTCCTTTAGATTGGGATCGAATGCACTCCTTAAATCTAACATTAACTCTGGGTGAACCAGGAAATTATATTGCAAGTGCAATTGGAAGACTTGGATCTGGTTTGCCTTATACTCCATCATTGTTGAATCAAAGAACCGGATTGGAGAATAGTGAAAACAGGCCTGCCTTTTATAATGTTGATTTTTATCTAACAAAGTATTTTGAATTATTTGGCAAACAATTATCGGTGTTTCTAAAAATTTATAATGTCTTTGATACATTAAATGAAGTTAATATATTCACCGATACAGGAAGATCCGGCTACACATTGGACCTTACAAGAAACCAAACAGCACCAAGAGGTGTAAACACGCTTGCGGAATATTTTACAAGACCTGATTTCTATTCATCACCACGACAAGTAATAATTGGTGCTGATCTAACATTTTAGGTTATCTTTTTATTGGAGTTAAAATGACGATTACGAAAAGCAGTTTAGGAATTTTAATTTTATTTACAACAATTTTTGTGTTTTCTGATTTTACATCGGCACAAAGAATTGTTGATAAAAATAAGGGCGACCATAACCAAACTAAAAAAGGTTATATGGATGGAAATCTTGCTGCAACTGTTTACTATAATTTTGGTGAAATTGCTGATTGGCAAAATGAACCAAGTAGAAGTGGAGTTTGGCCAAAAGGTACAAATCATACTTATGTAGATGGAGTTGCAATCATTGTTCAGGCAGAAGCAACTGATCCACAAAACATTTTGATTCATCCACTCGAATCTAATTACTATGAATTTACACGTTACAATACCTCTACTGGTGTAACCTATGGATGGTGGCCATTACCAGGTTATAATGCGCCATATAGTAATGTTCCTGCAAGAAGTGATGATGCCGCAACCTGGCCGGATGTTTGGCCAGATAGACCATCAGATTGGTCTGGCAAATGGAATGGATTTTTTGGAAAAGGAATATTTAATGCAGATGTAGAAACTTATTTTGTTTTTGATGATAACGAGGATAGGCATTATATAGATAACAATAATTTTATTCCAGATGCAGATGATCCAACGCGAGGTGGATTGGGTATGCAGGTAAGAGCTCGAGGCTTTCAATGGTCTCAAGTGCTTGCTGAAGATGTGATCTTCTGGTACTACGAAATTACAAATATGGGAACTTATGACTATCAAAAAACTCTCTTTGCACAGTATGTTGATTGGGGAATTGGTGGTCATGATAACTCTTCAAACAATGCGGGTGATTATAATGAACTTCTTGATATGTCTTATGCGTGGTCGGTTGTAAATGTTGGCAACCCGGGTAATTGGAGTCCAGTTGGTTTAGCTGGATATGCATTTCTAGAAAGTCCTGGCGTTCCTGATGATAATATAGACAATGATATGGACGGGTTGACGGATGAAAAGAGAAACAATGATGCGATAAATTTTATTTCAAATCCTAACCTTGATCCATATTTAAGAAATCCATTTCAGGATACAACAAAATTTAGAGAGTTTTATGGATATCCCTGGAGAGAACATTGGGATGCAGATGAAAATGCAAATTGGAAATCATTTACAGATCTAAATAACAATGGAATTTGGGAATCTAATGAGCCACTTAATAATGATGTTGGTAGTGATGGTATTGGACAGTACGATGTAAATTATGTTGTACCTGATTTTGATGGAACTGAAGGAAATGGTAAACCGGATCAAGGAGAACCAAATTTTGGAATACTTGATAAAGATGAATCTGATCAGTTAGGGTTGACAGGATTTAAAATTTATGCTGTTCATACTTATGAACTTGATAATGATGAAGAAAATTGGGGAGTTCTTTCAGGTTTGCCGGCACCGCACGGGCAATCTTTAATAGGTGTAAATCTTGCAAATTATTTTTCCAGTTATCTCTTTAGTATGAATGGAAGAAATACTTATTCTATTACAACTGGTGAAAATCAAGAAGAAGGTGAGACTGAAAGGTTTTCTATGTCTATGATCTTTGGCATAAGCAAAGATGATTTGTTTAGAAGAAAGAAAACTGTTCAACAGATTTACAATGCCAACTACCGATTTGCAAAGCCACCAGAAAAACCAATCTTAACTGCGGTTACTGGAGATAAAAAAGTTATTCTTTATTGGGATGACAGAGCTGAAAAATCGTTTGATGAATTTTATCAAAGAGTAAATTTTGAAGGTTAT
>JBDTRQ010000418.1:0-8346 GCA_039931535.1 Ignavibacteriota bacterium | reverse complement strand
CGCTGTTTCTTGGCTGGATATTTTATAAAGAATCACTTACTACTGAACATATTATGGGAAGCATTTTAGTTTTAGTGGGATTGTTGTTTGCAAATCTTGAACCATTTATAAAACAAAAAAAGATTAGAATATAGACATATATATTTTTCAACATGCTTCTAATAAAAAAATAAAGATTTATTGGCACGACCTTGAGGTTTATGGCATAAGTCTGATTCGTCACCCTGTTCGCCACGGCGAATTGTTTCAGGGTCTCATTATTAAGTAGAATGAGATGCTGAAATAAATTCAGCATGACTAAATTGAGTAATTGCAATATAATCAGTGTAACGAAACTATAATATTTATTGTTTAATTTTAGATAGAAAAATTAGGTTAATTTTATGCAAAACATTATCAGAATAAAAGGTGCAACATTTTACGGCTATCACGGAGTTATGAGCGAGGAACAAAGTGTTGGCGGCAAGTTTGAAGCAGATGTGGATATGTACACAAACTTTAGTGAAGCTGCTAAAAAAGATTCGCTGCAGCAGACTATTGATTATCAAAAAGTGTATAAAGTACTTTACCATCTTGCACTTGAGCACAAATATTATTTGATTGAGGCGGTTGCAAACAAAATTGCAGAGGAACTTTTAACTACTTTTACCGCAATTGAAAAAATTGCTGTAAGAGTTAGAAAAAATAATCCACCTCTTGGCGGTGTTGTAGATTGCGTTGAAGTTGAAGTGATTAAAGAGCGAAAAGATTTATTGTAATTGAACGATAACAATTTAAATATTGCTTTCATAGGTATAGGTTCTAATGTTGGGAATAAAATTAAGAACATAAAATCTGCAATTGGATTAATTAATAAATTATCTCAAACAAGTGTAAAAAAAATTTCATCAATTTATGAAAGTCTGCCATTTGGAGATATTGAACAGAATATTTTTTTTAATGCTGTTATTAAAATTTTTACAACTTTAAATCCTAAGGAACTTTTTGCAGAATTAAAAAATATCGAACAAAAACTTGGCAGAATAAAAAGAGAGAAATGGGGTCCGAGAGAAATTGATATTGATATTTTGTTGTTTAACGATTTAATTATTTCCACTGAAATTATTACTTTACCACATAAAGGTATAATTTATAGGGATTTTGTGCTGTTTCCCTTAATTGAAATTGAACCTAGGTTGATTCATCCTGTTTTTAATAAAAAGATTTTTGAGTTTGTTACAGAATTAAAAACAAAAAATATTATTAATAAACTATCTGAACCATTATTTACGGAAGAAAAATATCTTGGCATCGAATAAGGACATAAAGTTTATTGCTGTTGAAGGCGTTATTGGAGCTGGTAAAACTGCGCTTGCTAAAAAATTAAAAGCAAGATTAGAATCAAAATTGATTCTTGAACAGTTTGAAGCAAATCCGTTTTTAGAAAATTTTTATAAGGACAGAAAAAGATTTGCATTTCAAACACAAATGTTTTTTTTGATAAATAGATTTAAACAACAGGAAGAGTTAAATCAGGAAGACCTATTTACAAACTTTATTGTTTGCGATTACATTTTTGATAAAGACAAAATTTTTGCTTACTTAAATCTTTCCTCAGAGGAACTAAAACTTTATGAAAATGTTTTTCCGTTACTTTCTAGAAATTTAAGAAAACCCGATTTAGTGATTTACCTTCAATCTAGTCTTGATAGATTAATGTTTAATATTAAAAAACGAAGCAGGGCTATCGAAAGAAATCTTACAAGAAGTTACATCGAAGAATTAAGTGATGCTTATAATCATTTCTTTTTTAGATATAATTCTACGCCGCTATTAATTGTAAACTCAACTGATATTGATTTTGTAAATAATGATGAAGACTTTGATGAATTGTTTAGACAAATTTTTAGAGAAGACCGCGGTGTAACTGAGTACTTTAAACCCGAGAGTAAAAGTTTAAGCTAAAGATATGTTAAGGTTTATTTTATACTTTATTTTGTTTTTGATTTTGTTTCGTGTAGTAAGATCAATGCTTGGTTATTTTTCCAAGAGTAATGAAAATCCAACGATCAAAAATAATGTTCCAAAGAAAAAATCTAAGTTTGAAAATGTTGAAGATGCAAACTACATTGACATCAAACCTGAAGATGAAAAAAAGAATTAAATAGAAATGGCTGGCAATTCAATCCAATCTAAATTCATTCATTCTATATTAAAAAAAATATTTGCTGTTGAAGAAAACCCGTCAAAAAATCTTGGTGATGTAAAAAAAATTCTTGTTATACGTCAGCACAACCAGCTTGGAGATATGCTTGCAGGCATTTCATTATTCCGAGCGTTAAAAGAAAAATATCCCAATTCACATCTTTCCATTATTGTAAGTCCCAACAATAAGGCTGCTATCATAAAAAATAAATTTGTAGATAGTCATTTTGTTTTTGATAAACCTCAAGTATTTACTCCTTTTCGATTTATAAAATTTATAAAGTTCTTAAGGCAGCCATTTGATGTAGTAATAGTTCCGGTTACTGTTTCAGTTTCATTTACGAGTAATCTTATAGCAAGAATTTCAAACAGTAAAATTAGGATCGGTGCAAATTCTTTAAATGGAAAACCAAACGACAGTGCTTTTTTCTTTGATAGAAGGGTTGATATTGATTGGAGACGACATCCCGATTCAAATGTTAGCGATATTATATTAGATTTAGTTAGACCATTTGGAATCAATACAAATGATCTAAGTTCAAATATTAAATTTGATCAGTCCGATTTACTAACAGCAAAAAATTTTCTTCAGCAGATAAATTATAATTCAGGCTTAAAATTAATTGGATTGCATGTAGGAGCTGGCAAACCACAGAACAGGTGGTCGCTTCAAAAATATGTTGATTTAATATTTGATTTAAATGAGAATTATAATTGTTGTTTCTATGTAACGGGTTGGAAATTTGATTCAGCAGAATTGGAATACATAAATGTGCATTCCAAAATAAAAATTCATCAATATCTGCATCATTCAATTCCGCAGGTTGCAGCATTAGTTTCGATATCAAATTTATTTATCACTAATGATACAGGAATAATGCACGTTGCTGGGACTACGGCAACCCCACAAATTTCTTTATTCGGTCCAACTAATCCTTTTAATTGGGCGCCGTGCGGAAAAAACAAAATATTTTTACATAAGTCTGATTTGATTGATGACATTGAAGTTGAGGATGTTTTTAATGTGTGTAAAGTTCTTTTAGGAAAGTAGTTGTGATAATTCCACTTAAACGATTTGCTGCGATAGATATCGGCACAAACTCATTTCATCTTATAATTGTTGAAGTAACTGAAACTGGCGAATTAAAACTTTTAGACAGAGAGCGGGAATTTTTACGCCTGGGTTCGGAGTTTGGTAAAGATTTAAGTTTTATTTCTGATAGTGAAATTGAAAAAGCTGTTGTTGTTTTAAAAAGATTTTCTTCACTTGCAAATCATTACAAAGCAAGTATCAGAGCAGTATCTACAAGCGCTGTTCGGGAATCCAAAAACAAACTTGAGTTTATCAATACAATGTTTGAGCAAACCGGAATTAAGGTTGAAACTATCGAAGGACCTGAGGAAGCTAATCTTATTTTTCTTGGGATGAAAAATGCTTTGCCGATTAATGATAAATCCGTTTTGGGTATTGATATTGGCGGTGGCAGTACAGAATTTATTTACGGTGTAAATGGTAAATCCGTTTTTGCTGAGAGTGTTAAAATTGGTGCTGTTAGATTATCTAAAAAATTCTTTCCAGATTTTATTATAACTGAAAAAGCAGTTAAACAATGCAGTAAATATGTTGAACAATTAATAGAAGTTAGTCCAAATATCAAAACCAATATGGATATTGATTTTGCAGTTGGCTCATCCGGAACAGTTGATACAATTTGTTTGATTAAACAAGCTAAAAGTAAAACTAAAATCAAACCCAGATTAAATGGATATGAATTTGATAAATCAGAACTTGATGAGATTTATAATTATGTAATGAGTTTAAAAACTCCCGCTGAAAGAACAAGCGTAAAAGGAATTGAGGCCAAACGTGCGGATATTATTCCAGCAGGTTTCATCATCCTAAAAAAAGTATTTGAGATTTTTAATATCAAGAAAATGGTTTTATCAGAATACGCATTGCGTGAAGGTGTTGTTTACGATCTTATAAACAGGAGCAAATAGCTTTTTTGGAATCAGTTTAATCCGCAAAAAACAAATCTTTTTTAATACTTACTACCTAAGTATATTTGCACACAAATAATTAAGAGTATATGAATAACATCCGAAATTTTTGCATAATTGCGCATATTGATCACGGTAAATCAACTATCGCTGATTGTCTTTTAGAAACCACAGGTGTTGTGTCTGCACGTGAAGCTAAAGATCAAATTTTAGACAGTCTTGAACTTGAACGCGAGCGCGGCATAACAATTAAATCTCACGCAATTCAAATGCATTATCGTGCAAAAGACAAACAGGAATATGTTTTAAATTTAATTGATACTCCGGGACACGTTGATTTTACTTATGAAGTTTCGCGATCGCTTGCGGCATGTGAAGGCGCTGTTTTAGTTGTAGATGCTGCGCAGGGAGTTGAAGCTCAAACGATTAGTAATCTTTATCTTGCCACAGATGCAGGATTGGAAATTATACCGGTAATAAATAAAATTGATTTGCCGAGTGCGGAGATTGATAAAGTATCTAAACAAATAATTGATCTTCTTGGCTGTAACAAAGAAGATATAATTTTAGTTAGCGCAAAATCTAAAATTGGTATTAATGAATTATTAGAAACTGTAATCGAAAAAGTTCCACCACCAAAAGGTGATCCGGATGCGCCGCTGCAAGCGTTGATATTTGATTCTGTGTTTGATGCGTATCGCGGTGCGATTGCTTACGTAAGAATTTTTCAGGGAACTTTAAAGACAAATGATAAAATAAGATTCTTTAAAGTTCATAAGGAATCCGAAGCAGAAGAGATTGGAACTTTAGGATTAAAAAAAATAAAAGCAGATAAACTTTCTGCCGGCGATGTTGGATATTTAATTGCAGGGGTAAAAGATGTTCGCGATACGAAGGTTGGCGATACAATTACGCATGTTAGAAACGGCGCAAGCGAACCGCTGCCGGGTTATAAAGATGTAAAGCCAATGGTTTACAGCGGATTGTATCCAACTGATTCCGATGACTTTGAAGATTTACGAGATGCATTAGAAAAGTTTTGTTTGAATGATTCTGCCTTGATCTATCAGCCTGAAACTTCTGCCGCACTTGGATTTGGTTTTAGATGTGGATTTCTTGGTTTGCTTCACATGGAAATTGTACAGGAAAGATTGCTGCGAGAATATGGTCAATCAATTATTACTACACTGCCGAACGTTGAGTATATTGTTTATACCAAAAAAGGTGAAAGAATAACGGTAGATAATCCCGCAGAAATGCCGCAGGTTGGAAACATTGATCGTGTTGAAGAGCCTTATATGAAGGCACAAATTGTTACTCCGAGCGAATACGTTGGCAACATTATGAAGGTTGCGATGGATAAGCGCGGCACATATATTAACACAACTTATTTAGACCCTACTCGCGCTGATGTTCAGTTTGAATTTCCTTTAGCAGAAATAATTTTTGATTTTTATGATAAGCTGAAATCATTAACACGCGGTTACGCTTCTTTTGATTATGAATATATTGGTTACCGTGAATCAAATTTGGTAAAGTTAGATATACTTTTAAACAACGAGCCTGTTGATGCACTATCAATGATTGTGCACAGAAGTAAATCATTTGATTGGGGAAGAAAAGTAAGTTCAAAACTTAAAGATTTAATTCCGCGCCAGATGTTTGAAATAAATATCCAAGCAGCGATTGGTGCAAAGGTGATTTCAAAATCAGTAGTTAAAGCCTTGCGAAAGAATGTACTTGCAAAATGTTACGGCGGTGATATATCCAGAAAGAGAAAACTTTTGGAGAAACAAAAAGAAGGCAAAAAACGTATGAAGCAAGTTGGCAATGTAGAAATTCCACAGGAAGCATTTTTAGCAGTGCTGCAAATTGATGAATAATTAATTATAGAATTTGGTAAATGAAACGCTTATTAAAGATATTAATTTTACTTTTGATTTTAGCGTTAGTATTAAAAACATTTGTTGTAGATGCTTTTAAAATTCCTACCGGTTCGATGAAAAACACTTTGCTTGAAGGTGATTTTTTACTCGTAAATAAAATTGCATATACTTTCGCCACACCACATCAAATTCCGTTTATTAGTAAAAGATTATCACGAATGGAAATAGTCTCAACGGGTAAACCAAAGTTTAATGATGTTATCGCTTTTGAGATTCCTGCTGATTATTATGATCCGGCAGCTAAAGATTATTCTGTTTTGATTAAGAGAATTATTGGTTTGCCCGGTGATACAATTGAAATAAAAGATCAGATATTATATATCAACGATATAATATATCGCAATCCATCTTTTATAAAATTAAATATTAATGAAGCACCGATAGAAAATGTTAACAAAGATCTTTTTCCGTTCAATAATAAATGGTCGTTAGAAAATTATGGTCCGATTGTAATTCCTAAAAAGGGAATGACAGTAGAACTTAATCCGAAAAATATTTTGCAATGGCAGAATGCAATCAATACAGACTACGGAAATAAAGTTATCAGTGTTGAGGGAACTGTTATTAATCTGAACAACCAGCCAGTAAGAGAATATACATTTCAAAAAGATTATTATTTTGTTTTAGGTGATAACAGAAAAAACAGTATAGACAGCCGCTATTTTGGGTACATTCCAGAAGATTGGATAATTGGAAAAGCGTTTATGATTTACTGGTCGCATCTTCCTGTTCAGTCATCGGGAATATTTGATTATTTTGGTTCAATCCGCTATAGCCGGTTGATGCAATCAATAGATTAAAATTAATCGATGAATTTTTAAGCTTGATATTGTTTCTTCAATTTGTAGTTTTACCAAAAAAACAAAATGAAATACACTCTAATTATTTTAATAGTTTTATCCGCGCAAGTTTTCGCTCAGGAAAAGTACTTTATTTATTTTAACGATAAAGGAACAGAAAATATTAATTCGTTAAATAAAAGCAGTGCAGCTTTTAATCAAGCCATACAAGAACTCTCGCCAAAATCAATTGAACGAAGAATAAAAAATATGGGCGATGATTTTATTACTTACGAGGATATTCCGATCTATAAAAATTACATTGATGAAGTAGAAAGTTTTTGCGTTAAAATAATTCGTGAACTAAAATGGTTTAATTCTGTATCAGCATATTTAAATCCGAATCAAATTGAAAATCTAAGATCACTTCCATTTATTAAATCTATAGAACCGGTTAAAAAATATTATTTTGGAAAAGACGAGTTCGCTAATACCGACTATCAATTAAATAAAGTTCTTGATACTACGTATAATTATGGCGCATCCCTTAAGCAAATGGAATTATCAGATGTTCCAATTGTTCATTCAAAAAACATAAATGGAAAAAATGTTTTAATCGGTGTACTTGATTCCGGTTTTGATTGGAAACGCCACAACTCACTAAAAGATAGAAATGTTATTGCTGAGTATGATTTTATTTTTGATGATTCTGTTACAGCAAATCAACCGGAAGATATCGCTGGACAAGATTCTCACGGAACTTATGTCTTTTCTGTACTTGCAGGATTTGTTGATAGTGTTTTAATCGGACCAGCATTCAATGCATCTTTTGTGCTTGCAAAAACTGAGGATACACGGAGTGAAACACACGTTGAAGAAGATAATTATGCAGCCGCTTTAATTTGGATGGATTCTTTGGGCGTGGATATTATAACAAGTTCGCTCGGTTATAATCAATTTGATTCCGGTTATTCTTACACTTACAACGATATGAATGGAAGAACAACGATTGTAACAAAGGCTTTAGAGTTAGCCTTCCAACGCGGCATTTCTACATTTACTTCTGCCGGCAACGAAGGAAATAATTCCTGGAAATATATCATTGCCCCTGCAGATGGATTTAATGTAATCTCTGTTGGAGCTGTTAATGAATTTGGAAATGTTGCTAGCTTTAGCAGCCGCGGTCCAACATCTGACGGAAGAATCAAACCGGAAGTTGCTGCACAAGGCGTGAATACTTATGGCGCTGTATCAGGAACAAATAATGGTTATAGATATGCAAGTGGAACATCTGCTGCAGCGCCGATTGCAAGCGGAGTTGGTGGATTACTTCTTTCCGCTTTTCCGTATTTAAAGAATACACAGGTAAGAAGTATTTTTCTTGAAACATCTTCAAACTCAGCTACTCCAGATAATGAAATTGGTTACGGAATTAT
>JBDTRQ010000417.1:0-4256 GCA_039931535.1 Ignavibacteriota bacterium | reverse complement strand
TAAGATTGTATTGTTCTGAACAAGCACATAACTCGATTGATAAAGGTGCGTTAACTCTTGGGATCGGTTTAGAAGGAATTAGAAAAATTCCTGTGAATGAAAAGTTTGAAATGATTCCGCAGAAACTTGAAGAACAAATTAAGCTTGATATTGAAAAAGGATTTAAACCGTTTTGCGTAATTGCAACAGTTGGCACAACATCAACAACAAGTGTTGATCCGGTTAATGAAATTGCAGACATTGCAGAAAGATATAATTTGTGGCTTCACATTGATTCAGCTTATGCAGGAGTTACAGCTATGATTCCGGAAATGAAATGGATTACAAAGGGCTGGGATCGTGCTGATTCATTAGTAATCAATCCGCACAAGTGGTTGTTTACTCCAATGGATTTAAGTATTTACTTTACACGTAAGCCTGACATTTTAAAACGTGCATTTAGTTTATCAGCAGAATATCTTAAAACTAATCAGGATAGTGAAGTAGAAAACTTAATGGATTATGGAATCCAATTGGGCAGAAGATTTCGTTCACTTAAACTTTGGTTTATTATAAGATATTTTGGTGTTGATGGTTTATCTGAAAGAATAAAAAATCATATCAATCTTGCAAAAGAATTTAGTGAATGGTTAAATGCAGAAAAAGATTTTGAGCTAATGGCACCTGTACCTTTTTCAACCGTATGTTTTAGATATAATCCTGAAAATAAAAGTGAAGTTGAATTGAACCAAATGAATGAAAAACTTTTAGAAAAAATAAACGCATCCGGAAAATTATTCTTATCTCACACTAAACTTAACGGCAGGTTTGTTATAAGATTATCGATTGGAAGCATAAGACATGAAAGAAGGCATGTTGAAGATGCCTGGGAGTTAATAAAGACAATAGTACGAGGATTAAAGTGATTAAGACGGTTTTAATTTCAATAACCCATTAGAATTTTCTGTCATAAATATTTATCTATAAAACTTTAATAGTAAATCTATTTGCTAAATTAAATGAGTTATTTTTTTGCTTTAATCTATTCTTCTCGTATGGTTTTTTCAAATGGTCAATTAATTATTTTTAAAATTTTCCGAATTGTTGTTGTTTCTTACTATTTATTATATATAAGTTAACAATCATCTTAAGGCCGAATTATGAAAAAGCATTTTTCCTCGCAAACTTTTGCAGTTCTATGGAGGGTAATAGTAATTCCGCATCTACCTGTACGTGGGCGACAACGATAACAGTATCTACTTAAAATACGGAAACGAGGAATACGGTTTTAGTGTGCGCTGCCTTAAGGATTAGACTTAAAATTATTTTTGTAATTTTCCAAAGAGGTAATAGAATGAAAATACTAATTACTTGTTTGTTTTTGTTATCGGCTCAAATCTTTTCACAAACGTATCTAGGTGTTTCTTATAATAATAGTGATCCCGCCAACAGCACCGATTTGAGCTTAATCTCAAAAATCACGTTCAGCAGTACAAATGTTAACTTCCTACTTACTGATAATTCAACTGTTTCAAAAGACCTTTCTATAATCAATAAAATAACATTTAGCGGAACTGACGGCGGTAATCCCTTACCGGTTGAGCTAACTGCTTTTAGTGCAATTGTAAAAGGCGATGATGTTGTCTTAAAGTGGAGTACCGCTACAGAATTAAATAATTATGGATTTGAAATAGAACGCAAAGTTGCCAGTCTTCAGTCTACAGTAAGCAATTTTGAGAAAATTGGTTTTGTAAATGGAAGCGGAACCAGTATCAGTGCAAAAGATTATACTTTTCTGGATAATCCTAAAATTGGAAGTAAATATTCTTACAGATTAAAACAAATTGATTTAGATGGTAAATTTGAATATTCAAAAAGCGTAGAGGTTTCATTTATGAGACCTAATGATTTTAAGTTAGAGCAGAATTATCCCAATCCATTTAATCCGACTACAAACATAACATATAGTTTACCAATCGAGGGAATGGTTACAATAAAAGTCTTTGACATAATAGGCAGAGAGGTTTTGTTATTGGTTAATGAAAATCAAAAAGCTGGAAACTATACAACTACATTTGACGGCAGCAAGTTTAGCAGTGGAGTTTACATTTGCAAAATGAATGCAGCTGCATATTCCAGTTCTATAAAAATGTTAATTTTAAAATAAATTGAACAAGGTATAAAAAATGAAAAAAATAATACTTTTAATAACTGTAGTATTTATAACCAATAATATTTTGTCTCAAACTATGGTTGTAAAAAAAGCAGATGGTAGTTATATGGAAGTTTCAATAACTGATTCGGTAGAATTATGTTTTTATCTTCCTTGTCCGGGTACACCAACAGTTTTTTACGAAGGCAAAACATACAACACAGTACAGATCGACAGCCAGTGTTGGTTGAAAGAAAATCTTGATGTAGGAACGAGGATGGATGGAATCGGAGATCAAACCAACAACAGTCTAATAGAAAAATATTGTTACAACGATGATCCAAATAATTGTACAACGTATGGTGGATTATACCAATGGAATGAAGCAATGCAATATGTAACAAACGAAGGTGCAAAAGGAATATGCCCCACAGGATGGCACTTACCAACACTAGCAGAGTTTACAACATTATCAACTACTGTGGGTATGGATGGTAACGTATTAAAAGCAGTTGGACAAGGAAGTGGTGATGGTGCAGGCACAAACATAAGTGGTTTTTCCGCGTTGCTTGCGGGCGGCCGTGGCTACGATGGTTACTTCACGAATTTAGGTTATTACGCTTACTTCTGGAGTTCTACGGAGTACGGTGCGACAGACGCTAACGGTCTGGACCTGATCGGTAGTGGTAGCGATGTCTTCTTATATGACGGCAGCAAGGAGTTCGGTTTTAGTATACGCTGCCTTAAGGATTAGAGAAATAATTACAAAAGATGATGGAAAAGAGAAAACAAGAAACAGGATTGCTTTTGGTAATAAATTAAAATATTTTTGTTAAAAATAACAGAGAAAATGAAATGAATAGTTACACAACAACAGTAGATGCAAAGGAATTAATTAAAATACTTCCGTTACCCAAAGAATTTATGAATATGAAATTTAAAGTTACTCTGGAACCAATCCATAATGAAAAAAAAGTACTAAGAGAGATGAAAAAAATCTTTCAGGAAGCGAAAAAAATTAGAGTATCACCTAAAATTAACGTTGATAAAATAGCTGATGAAATTAACGCTGAAATATTTTGATACGAATATTCTAATTCACTCGGTAGTTAATCAGGATGAAGCAAAAAGAAAACTTTCTCAGAAACTAATTACTTCAGCTGTAAAAGATAAATCCATTGTTATTTCAACTTTAAGTATTCAAGAATTTGTATTTGTCCTTAATAAACTCAATTTGGCTATAGATGTAATCGATAGTCGCGCCAATTTTTTTATTCAGTTTGTTGATTTCAGCATTGATAAAAATATAATTGCAAAAGCAATTTCTCTCTGTGCAAAAATGAAAAACTATAAAAATATAAATGACGCAGTTCATTTATGTTTTGCGGAAAAGTATTGTGAAGATTTTGTAACATTTGATAAAGATTTTAAAAAACTTTTAACTTTTTCTGAACTCAATATTCAGATATTAAAGTAAAAAAAAATACAAATGCTGTTTTCTTTCAACCGGTAAATCAATTTCAAGTAAATGAAGATATTCCTATTTCTTTTGAGCACTTTTTTCAGTTTCAACATTTCATTTTCCCAGTCAGTTAAAATAAAAATAGAAAACTGCGCAGATAATATAGTAGCATTATCTTCTCTAGAAGGAGAAAAAATTTCTTTTATAGATTCGATAAGCTCAAATAACGAATGTAATTTTCAATTTAGTTTAGATGATAAACACTTAGGTTTCTATCGCTTAAATTTCAACAAAAATAAATCTTTGGATTTTATCTACGATGGAGAAGAATTAGAAATAGCAACTAATGCAAATAATATTTTAGATAGTCTAAAAGTAATTAAATCAGAAGCAAATAAAATTTATTATGAATTTGTAAAACTTAACAAAGATTACAAAACAAAGTCAGAACTACTTCAGCTAATACTTGCCCGTTATCCTAAAGAAGATGATTATTACAAAACCACAAAAGAAAAACTCATCCAGATTCAGGAAGAGTATTTGTACTTTTTAAATGTAACGGCTCAAGTAAATCCAAAATCTTTTATAGCACGATATGTTAGATCAGCTCAGTTGCCTGTTGTTGATGTTGAAACCCCCTCTGATAAGCAATTAACTTATTTA
>JBDTRQ010000416.1:0-3933 GCA_039931535.1 Ignavibacteriota bacterium | reverse complement strand
TATGGCTGAGATATTGTTTGATCGTAACCAATTGGCAACGCAACATCTTTGTAAGCCATGTGATGCATTGTTTTTTCGATAAACTTTTCGCGTGGTACCGTGCCAATAGCTTTAATTACCGAGAGATCATTAATTCCCTTTTTGGTTAACTCATCAACCAATTCTTCTCTTTGAACTCTGAACATTTGTATCTTAATTGTTTATTTTTTATAAGTAAAGATAAAATAATTTGATTAACTAATTAAAAATATTTTTTAGAGGATAAAATTGGAAGTTATGGGCGGCGCTTTATTGATAATGGGGATGAGAATTTGCGATGTTTCAATTGGGACTATACGAACCATTTTGGTAGTGCAAGGTAAAAAATATTTTGCCGGTTTGGCAGGAATGATAGAAGTTTTGATATGGGTTTTTGCAATGCGATTTATTTTTCAAAATTTAGATGAAACATTAAATTTATTTGGATACGCAATCGGCTTTGGGCTGGGAAACATTTTAGGAATAACCATCGAACAAAAAATTGGTTTAGGATTTGCCCAATTAAATATCATTTCCAAAATCGCTCATGAAAAAATTATCGAAGCTTTGAGGAAGGAAAAACATGGTGTTACAGTATTACCTGCTTATGGCGCCTCAGGCAGTGTGTCTATAGCAGTTGTTATCGTATCGAGAAAAAATCAGAGAAGAATTATTAAACTTATAGAATCAATTGATGCAAATGCATTCATTACAGTTCAGCATTCATTACCATATCGGGGATTTATCCATGGAAGCAGGAAATAAATTTTTATATATAGTTGATGTTTATTAAGAATTTAGCTAATATCGTTTGAAAATTATTCAGATATTGGATATAAAATTAAAAATTATTTCGATCTAAATTAATTAACTACTTATCAATTAACTTATAGGAGCGATTATGCACAAATTAACTACTTCTCTTTTTGTTCTTCTAATATTGTCATTCAGTTTTCTTACAGAAGGTTTTGCTCAAAATCTTTCTGTAACGCAAAACCAAAAATATGGCAGTTCACCTAACAATTCTGAAGCACTGGTTGCAATTCATTACGACGGCGACCATTCAGCAAATTCTGTTGGTGATGGTGGTACCACATTTATCGGCGGTGCAAGATTTACGCCCGCAATAACAGGTCCTTTAACGGGCGGTGAATTACGATTTGTTCAATTTCATTATTCACAAGCTGCTACAGGTTTGACTTTAAAAATTTACGATGCAGGTACAGCAACTGCTCCTGGTGCACTTCTTTTAGATCAACCTTTGAATTTAGGAACACTTGTTGTTGCAGATTGGAATGAAGTTGAATTAGACACTTATATTCCAATATCAGGTAACGACCTTTGGATTTGTTTAGAAGTTCAAGATACCACTACTCTAAGTTTTCCGTTTGGTGTTGACGCTGGCCCAGCTAATCTTGATGGAGATTTTGTAAATGATACAGGAGTTTGGCAGCACTTAGCAGGTTTTGGATTAAATTTTAATTGGAATATCCGTGGTATTGTAGAAGATTCTCCAGCACCTCCTCCAATTTTCTTCGATAATTTCGATTCATATACTGCAGGTCTTTTAGTAGCTTGTCAAAACCCAACCGACTGGACAACCTGGAGTAATGCTCCTTGTGGACCTGAAGATGCAGAAGTTTCAAGTACTTATGCTTTTAGTGCACCTAACTCAGCTAAAATTGTTACTAATGATGATTTTGTAAAAGATTTTGGAGTAGCATATACCACAGGTAAATACAAAATTTCATTCCAGGCTTATATGATAGCAGGTAAAGCTGGTTACTTTAACACATTAGCAACATTTGCAGGTGGCTCAAGTTCATGGGGTGTCGAAGTGTATTTTGATGTCAATGGTGCTGGAAGAGTATTAGGTGGTTCTGCAACTGCAGTCCCTTTCACCTGGCCAGTAGCCACATGGTTTTTAGTTGAAAATATCGTTGATTTAGATGCTAATCAAGCACAGGTGATAATAAATGGTACTTTAGTTCATACCTGGCAGTGGACTCTTGGTGCATCAGGTACCGGATGTCCTCAGACTCTGGATGCTAACGATTTCTTTGGTGCAACTCCAAATGATGAAATGTACATGGATGATTATACTCTTGAAGATATGACTGTTGTTCCTGTTGAATTGACTTCATTTACAGCAAATGTTAGCAATGGAAATGTTGTTCTTAATTGGACCACCGCAACTGAATTAAACAATCAGGGATTTGAAGTTGAAAGAAAAATCGCTGATGATCAATTCATAACTATCGGTCACGTTCAGGGTAACGGAACAACAACTGAAAGAAAAGAATATTCTTTTACAGATGCTAATGCTCAAATTGGCAGCTACACTTACAGACTAAAACAAGTTGATTTTAATGGCACATTTGAATACAGCAATGAAATATTTGTTGATGTAACTGCTCCATTACAATTTGCTTTAGATCAGAATTATCCAAACCCATTTAATCCAACTACAACAATTAATTTCTCAATTGCAGAACCATCATTTGTTAAATTAGCTGTTTACAATTTATTGGGTGAAGAAATAAAAGTACTTAAGAATGAAAATATGAGTGCAGGAACATTCAATGTTAGTTTTGATGCAGTATCACTACCAAGTGGAATGTATTTATACAAAATTGAAACTGCACAATACACAAGTGTTAGAAAAATGATGTTGATGAAATAATTTTCATCAAAATTAAATTTCATTTTAAGAGCCGCTAAACGCGGCTCTTTTTTTTGGATTTTTTTTTGTATTATAAGCATAAATCAATTTTATCATTAGGAGGTGTTATGAAAACTAAACTTTACTTATCACTTTTTACATTAGTTATTGCAATGTTATTTGCAACAACTTCATTTTCCCAAATCGGTTGGCAGGAAGCTACCACTCTTCCAAACGTAGCAAACATTAATTCTATCGCCGTGGTAGATGCCAACATTTTATGGGTTTGCTGCGATGGTGGTTCAGTTTTTCGTTCAACTGATGCTGGTACTACCTGGGTTTTAAGAAATACTGGTGTTCCTGCGGTTAATCTTTATGGAATAGCTGCAACTGATACGAGTAACTGCTGGGTTGGAACAACTGCCGGTGCTATCTACAGAACTTCAAATGGCGGATTAAACTGGGCACTTCAGATAAGTGTAGCGGGTAGTTTTATTAATGGTATTCATATGTTCGATGTTAACAATGGCGTTTACACAGGCGATCCATCAGGTAATGGTGTTCCCTATCAAAATAGATTTACTTCTGATGGCGGAACAACCTGGACTTTGGCAACTAACTCACCAATTGCAACTAATGAGTTTGGTGTTATCAATGCTTGGGACTGGACAGATCAAAATCATTTTTGGATTGGTTCAGCAAACACAACTGCAAGTTCAACAACCTGTAAGATTTTTTACACAACAACTGGCTTTAATGGAACTTGGAATTTTGCCACAGTCACAGGTGTTGGTACAACCCAAGGATTATATTTTCAAGCAATTGGAATGACTGATAATATCAACGGCATGGCTGGATCAAACAATGGAACTGTTGTAAAAACAACTAATGGCGGCGTAAGCTGGACTGCTGTTACTCCACCAGCAGCTCTTACTACTTTTGCTGTTATAAATATGAATGCACTAAAGGATGGGTCAAATTTAATTCGTACTGTATTTAACAGCGGTATATCATATTTCATATACACGACAACTGATTATGGAACCACATGGAATCTGGAAACAATCCCCGCTTCAGCAACATCATTGGGTGTTCAGCATTTACAATTTCTTGATGCGAATTTAGGGTATGCTGGTGGTGGCAGCGGTGTTGTATTAAAATATGTTGGAGTTGTTCCAGTAGAACTTACTTCATTTATAGCAAATGTTAGCAATGGAAATGTTGTTCTTAATTGGACCACCGCAACTGAATTA
>JBDTRQ010000415.1:0-7075 GCA_039931535.1 Ignavibacteriota bacterium | reverse complement strand
AGGAATTTCAAATTTAATATTTGTTATAGGATTAAATGGATTTGGATAGTTTTGTTTTAACTCAAATTTGTAAATGGAATTTCCTAAATCATCAATACCTGTTAAGGGTTGAACTGTAATAACGCCGGACATTCCTACGCCCCCTGGTCCACCATGTTGTTTACAGTAATAAGGATATGTGCCGACTGTGTTGAACACAAAATCATAGACCCAATGTGATGAAGATGGTGGTCCGCTTGTAAAACTACTGTCGTCTGCAATTACACTATGTAGCCCGGAAATGTTGGTCCATCGAACAGTATCGCCAACTATAATTGTAAGCTGTGAAGGAGTAAAAGAAAAATTATTTACCTGCACTGGGTGTAATGTTTGAGTAAAAACATTCTGTCCAAAAAGCAATAAGATTGTAATAATTAAATGTTGACATACTCTTTTCATATTGTGTTCCTTCCTAAAATATAATTTTTAAACAATTATTTAAATTCAATTTTCTTTCGTTAAATAAACAGTACATTCTATAACAATGTCATTATCAACAGAAATAAATAAAAATGATGGTTGTTCAATATTAAAATCAGATAGAGAAATTTCAAACCTGCTTTCGAGTTTAAAAAGTTTCCCATAATCATAAAGCCTGCCCTTAATTATCTGTTTTCTCTCGACTCCGTGGATTTTTAATATTCCTTCAGCCCCCACCTCAGATTCAAAATTAGTCTTATAACTTTGATTTATAACTTTACCAGTGAATAGTACAATTGGATACTTGTTTGTCTCAAGATAGTTATCACGCATATGTGTGTTTCTTAATCCTATGCCAGTATCCAGCGAATCAAGGTATACTTTAAATTCAATTTTACTGTTATTGGTAAAAGCACTATCCCATTTAATAAATCCTTCCACGGAAGATGTTGTGCCCTCAAAATTGCTAAATGTTGACTTAGCAAAAAACTTGATTGAATTTAATTGCCCGCTGCTTACAGATAACTGCTGTCCACATACAACGGGCACAAAAAATATTATAACCCAAACAAATATTTTTCTTATTCTACTATTCATAAGTTGTTTTACTTTAATATTATACTGATATTAAAATACTTTTTTATTGAACCGTTATTATACCAGTCATTGAACTGTGTATTTTACAATAGTATTGAAAAGTTCCAGCCTGGCTAAAAGTAAAACTAAATGTTCCATTTGTGCCTATGTTGCCCGAATCGAAAACACCGGATGGTGTTCCTGGCACTCCGCTTGTGATCGTATGAGTTGCAGCATCATTATTAACCCATTTAAGTGTAGTACCAACAGAAATTGTTCTGTTAGCAGGTGAAAACGCCATACCTTGAATAAAAACTTCATTTGCCCCGGGTGTACTACCAGTATTATTTGATGAGTAATCATTTTTACTGCATCCTAATAACATAAATATGAAGAGAAGAAGAATTGATAGAACTGATTTTGGATAATGATTTATCCCAGACCTTTTGAGAAATATTGTTAAGTACATTGTTGCCATCCTTTTTTATGATTTAATTTTAACTAATAAGTCAAATAAATTGATTCAAAATTTTCGTTTTTTAGAATTTTAGCTATTAGAACTATAAATTATATCTCTTAAGTATCTCAATATTCGATTTCGGGACAGGTAATAATTAGTCTCTAATTAATTCTTAGTATTGATATTCTTTAAAATGGTTTCAAGAATTTTTAATAAAACTAAGCCTCTATCATATCTGGTTGACAGAGGCTTGCATCTAACTATTTTTTATTTCAATAACATCATTTTTTTAATCTGTACCTGGTTTCCGCTTTCCAGTCTGTATAGATAAAAGCCTGAGCTTAAACCACTTGCATTAAAATTTATACTGTGTGTTCCCTTAGCCAGTTTACCATTTACAAGTGTTTTTACTTCCTCACCAAGAGCGTTAAATACTTTTAGTGTTACAAGCAGATCTGCTTGTATTGTGAAAGAAATTGTGGTAGAAGGATTAAACGGGTTTGGGTAATTTTGCTCAAGGATAAAATTATCTGCAATATCAGGAGTTTCATCTATTCTTGTTGGTGAACTTATTTTTGATTGAATCTGCAAGGCAGTCTTATTTGTTGATGCATCTGTTACTGCCCAAACAATTATTTGCTGACCGGTTGTTAATTGATTTATGTTCATTACGTTGAAGCTGTTATCAATAACTACGGTAGAGTTGTTGATTGTATAACTTCCCGAAGGGAGATGGATGACAGATCCGTTAACTATGCCTGCAAAGCCATTAATTTTTGAAAAGTTTATTCCATCTTCAATTTTGATTCTTAATGCAAGCAGTGTGTTATCCGGATTTTTAACCATTTTAACTTCAACAAACTGATCAACACTTAAATCAGAAAATGCAATTGTCTGATTTGCCTGGTTCAGATATACTGTATTAGTATTAGCAAATACAGTAAGTCCGTTTAGTTCGATGTTTTCTGTATTTATTGCGGTTATTCTACCGAATACTTCTATGTCTTCGTTACCTTCAAGTTTAATTCTCAAAGCTTTGGCTGTAGTAGCGCTCGTTTTTGTTCCTTTTACTTCAACCAACTGTCCAAGTTGTAATGATGAGTAAGAAATAGGATTGTTTAAATGATCAAGAACTTGGGTTGCACTGTCTACAGAGAATGTAATACCGCCTACAACTAAATATGAACCAGTTAATTCAGTTATGTTTCCTTTAATTTCAATTTCGTTTCTTACAAAATCCTCTATCTTAACTTTAGAGGCGTAATAGGTCCCATCGGGTTTTTTAAATCCTTTAACCTCTACCCACATGCCAAGCGATAAGTAAACCAATGTAACCGGCATTCTGTTTTGATCAAGAAAAACGGTATTAGAATCTGTCGAAAAAGTTATTCCGCCTATAGTTAGATCACTGCCAACTATATTTTCTATCTGAGCAGTAAATTCAATTTCATTTTCGGGCAGATCTTCTTTTTTAATCAATGAAGCTAGGAAAGTACTATCGGGTTGTCTGAAAGCTTTTACTTCGACTCTATCGCCAATGTTTAAGTCACCAAACGTAATCGGCATTCTATGATCATTAAGAATAATAGTCTGCGCATCTACAAAAAACTCATTCTGTCCGATAATCATACTGCTTGAAGTTAAACTATCAATTAATCCGGTAATCTCAAGTTCACCTTCGTGATGATTTTCATCATCTTCAGTTTTTACTCTTGTCGCAAGAAGGTTACCGTTGGTTTGCAAGGAAGCTTTTACTTCCAGAAGCATACCCACCTGAATTTGTTCAAAGGAGAAAGGCATTCCGTGTTTGCCTTTATATACAGTATTGGCATCAACAAAAAAAGTAATCCCATTGATAATTAATGAATTAGTGTCAAGTGCTGTAACATAGCCTGTCAGTTCAACTTCGTTTTCATTTACAGGACCATCTTCTGATTTTATACGCGAGGCTAAATAGGTTCCATCACCCCTATTATCAGCCTGAACTTGTACAAGATCATTTAATTGGAAAAAAGAAAATGCAACTGTGGTATTACCTGGTCCCCTTAAATCAGTATTTCCATCTACAAATATTGTATAACCTTGAACTACCATATAATCTGAGCCCAGTTCAGTAACGCTGCCCGTGATTTCAAGATCGTGTGCGGCGAAAAGATTAATGCTGCTAAGAATAAGCAGGGGGATAAGTAATACTTTGCTGATATTCAGAAAAGTAAAGCTGTGGGATGTTTGAGATGTTTTCATTATGTAATCCTTTTCGTTTGTTTTATTGAATTTTGATCTTTTTAATTTCACTTAAATTATGTTGTTTAATGATTAAGTGTGTGTCATAACATAAAAGGGACATTAAGGTATTCTTTTTTTATCTAAACTGTTTTGAATAGATTGAAACAGGATGCTTAGTGATCAAGGCTTATGTTCGGGAAGTGTGATAGTATTCAAAAACAAACCGAAACATTTTTGTTTCGGTTTGTCTGCTTAAGAAATAAAAAAGGGGAAATTATTTAACAAAATATTTATTTCATTAAAATAATTTTTTGTGATAATCGAATTGATTTGGTTTCTAAGGAAACAAAATATATTCCTGTAGATAATCCCTTGGCGTTAAAGTTTACTTGGTTTAAGCCAGATGAAAATACTTGGTGGCTAATCTCAGAAACTCTTTGGCCCAATGTATTATATACTGTTATCTTCACAAGCTGTGAATTTGGCAGTGAAAATGAAATTGTTGTAGACGGATTAAATGGATTCGGATAGTTGTGGTACAGTTTTATATCAACAGGAATTACCTTTTCCTCTACCTCAACATCCGTTAAAAGGAATTGTACGTTTAGATTGTACTGATTTTGGTTTTGTGGACTGATTGTGAACACATTGCTTAGTGCATTCTCAAACCCAACCTTTTGTGCCACCAGTTGATAAGATCCGTAGGGAAGATTATTGATATTAAACCGTCCATCTTCTTTTCCGAAGTTGTATGAATAGATTTGATTATTGGAAAGAGATTTTGCAAGTACAGTTATTCCATCAATTCCTTGTGCATCCAAAAATGGAATCGAAATTGTTCCATAAGCCCCCCCGCCGCCATAAGACGAATCTCTTTCTAAATATATATTTTTATCTGATAATGATTGGTTAATAAAAACTGAATCAGCATTTTGCCAAAAAACAGAAGAGGCATTCTGGTTATTAAAATATGATGGAAGATAATAGTCAGAGTAAGCCTGAACAAAATAATATATGCTGTCTTCAACAACTATACTGTATGTACCGTCAGATTTTACAAATCCCGCATATACAGATGAATCTGCCGCCAATATATTTTGTTTTAGTAATGTTGGAGTATGTGTCCCCGTTCGTACAATAACGACACCTTTATCTAATGTTGTTCCATGTACTGAATCTATTACAACTCCAGAAATGGTAAGACCAATATTATTTAATAACGGAAGGTTAAGATCAACAATAATTGTCTGCCCGGAATCCAGTTGAATTTGTTGAGCAAAATATGGATCTGGTGTATTGCCCGAAAACATTACTCGATACCCTTCTTTTTCGGAAGCTACTGTATAATTTCCGGTTGGAAGTTGTTTGTTGTAAATTCCTGATCCAGCTGTGTAGGTCGAATCGAAAAGGTAGATTCCATAATAAAAGAAATAAATTTTAGAATTCGGCACGGGATTAAATGATTCATCTGAAATAGTTCCCGAGCAATTTCCGTAGCTATCATCAAAAAAATCTATTTTTATTCTCAGATCACGCGGGCTTTGTGGATCGTTACTATATACCCAGACAGTGTCAGTTGTATCGCTAACTGTTATATTATAAAAATTGGTAAGTACAATATTCATTTTTAAAGTATCGCCCGGATTTATAAAAATGGGTAACTGCTGTGCGTTTTGAAAATCGATTAAATAATATGGTTTTAACGTTGATACACTGTCCACGCTTAATAATTGATCGCCCTCGTTAATTAAATATGCGTAGTCGTATCTATCAAAAATGCTTTCGAACTTAACATTTCTTGGCTCAATCTTTAATTTTGGTTGAGCAAAAATATCGGTTAAAGATATTAGGATTATTAAAAATATTATAGAAAATTTATACATAGTTCTATGCTTTTTTTATCTTAGTACCAATAATATATATTTAGTGACAAAATAAAGAGAACAAAAATCGACTTTTTAAATTTATCCAAATCCGAGCTTGAGTCGCTTCTTATTTCTTCAAAAGATGGCAATTCTGAGGCATTTAAAAAAATATCTGGTTACATACGTGAAATCTCGTATTCTTATTTTCTGTCTAAACATCGTGCTCATAAAATAGTAAATATAGACGATGTTGATGATTTAGCTACAAATGTTTATATCTCTTTTGCCGAGCAATACCACAAAATCGAAACTATAGAAAACTGGCTGCGAAGAGTTTTGTTTTTAACTTATGTAAGATGGTACAAGCAGAACAATCAACGCAGAACTGTTGAGTTAGATGAAGAAATAACCTCAGATGATTCTAATTTAAGAATAGAGGAAGGATTTGATGTTAATGTTATTTTGAAAGTCTTAGATACACTAAGCGAAGACAAGCAAGAAATAGTCAAACTAAGATTTTGGGGAGATTTAAAGTTTTCTGAGATTGCGGATAAGCTAAATAAAAACGAAGCTGCAATAAAAAAGATGTTCTATAGAACTATTGAAGAGATAAAGAATAATTTAAAATAATGTCACCTTTAAACAATTGCGGTTACTAATGGTTATGAAGCATAAAAAGGCATTTTGAAAATGAACGATTTTGAAAAAATAATTGAGCTTTTAGATAAGGAGTCAATCACAACCGAAGAAAAAAAGCTTCTAAATGAAATGATTGGAAAAGACTCTGAGACAAAGAAGATAAGCCAAGCCTATTTACAACTAAAGAACTCCCTGAAACGAAAGGAACATATTGATGAAGAATTAATGGGTGAATATGTTCTATATAAAAACAATCTTTCTCAGGAAAGATTAATCATTCTTCTTTCTAAAATGGTTGAAGATCATATCCGAAAATGCGAGCCGTGTGAGAATTTATTTAAAGAACTAAATTCAGAGTATACTGAAGTAGATTCGTTTATTACTCAATCCTTTACAGAACAAGTCCCATCTGAAAAACCGGCACAGAAAAAAGGATTCTTTTTGTTCGACAATTTTACCGCCGCAAAGTATGCTTTTACATCTTTAGCAGCTGTGATAGTTTTATATCTTGGATTATTCGCAGTTTCTTCCATAACGACTCCCGACTACAAAAAATCATTTATTGATGACAAAGATTTTTATACCTCAAGAGGTAGAACATCCGAATTATTTCAGCGTGGATTGGATGCGATTGACAGAAAAAATTATGATTCGGCAATTAAGTACTTAAATGATGACATAAATAAAAATCAAAACGAAGAATCAATATTTTACACACACTTTATTCTCGGAATAACCTACATAGAAAAAGCTGAAGGGGGTTTTTTCGGTTTATTTCAATCGTTTAATAAAGAAGACGTACAAAAGGGCATTGCAAATTTTGAACAATCAATTAAACTAAATAATAGTG